>CALLIO010000125.1 GCA_938009055.1 uncultured Altererythrobacter sp. | reverse complement strand
ATGGTTGCAGCGGCTGACGGCGGCGGCAGCGCTGTCGTAATTGGTGGGGGGCTGCTCGGCCTTGAGGCGGCGCATGGACTTTCCTTGCGCGGCATGGATGTGACCGTGCTGCATTTGATGCCGACGCTGATGGAGCGGCAGCTGGACGAGGCGGCGGGCTATCTGCTCAAGACAGAGCTGGAAAGCCGGGGGATGACCATCCTGACCGGTGCCGATACGGAAGCGATCCTAGAAAAGGATGGCCATGTCAGCGGCGTCAAACTGAAAGATGGCAGCGAGATCGCGGCAGATATCGTGGTGATGGCGGTGGGTATCCGCCCCAATACGCAGCTGGCGAAATCGGCTGGAATTGATGTTGGGCGCGGGATTGAAGTGAATGACCACATGGTCACTTCTGACCCAGCGATCCTCGCTGTGGGTGAATGTGTTGAGCATCGCGGTGCGTGCTACGGGCTGGTTGCGCCCTTGTGGGATATGTGCCGCTCCCTAGCCGCTGGCCTTACCGATGCGTCCAAGGGGTATGAAGGCTCCGTCACCTCAACCAAGCTTAAGGTTTCAGGCGTGGACGTGTTTTCCGCCGGCGACTTTTCAGGCGGTGATGATTGCGAGGACATTGTCATGCGCGATGCAGCGCGCGGCATTTACAAGCGCGTGATCGTGAAGGACGACAAAATCCTTGGTGCGGTGCTCTATGGCGATACCGCTGATGGCAATTGGTATTTCGACCTCCTCAAATCGGGCGAAGACATTTCCGAGATAAGGGAGGCGCTGATATTCGGGCAAGCCTTCGCGCTGGGGGGTGCGCTCGCAAACCCTGAGGACGCCGTTGCAGCGCTCTCTGACGAAGCAGAGATTTGCGGCTGTAACGGCGTTTCCAAAGGCCAAGTGATTGCCAATATCAATGGCGGGGCGAGCAGCCTTGCCGCTGTGCGTGCAGGCTGCAAAGCGAGCGCAAGCTGCGGTTCGTGCACGGGACTCGTCGAAAGCCTGCTCAAAATTACGCTGGGCGATGCCGTGGAGGCGGGCGCTGACACAGTGTGCGGCTGTACCAGTTTTGGCCATGATCATGTGCGCGAAATGATCCTTGAAAAGAGCCTCAAATCCATCCCAGAAATTATGCAGGAACTGCATTGGACGACGCCCGATGGCTGTTCCAAATGCCGCCCTGCGCTCAATTACTATCTCTTGTGCGCATGGCCGGGCGAATATGAGGACGATCAGAAGTCGCGCTTCGTCAATGAACGCATGCACGCCAATATCCAGAAGGATGGCACCTATTCGGTCGTGCCGCGCATGTGGGGCGGGATCACCAATCCGACAGAGCTGCGCGCGATTGCCGATGTGACCGAGAAATACAATGCCCGCATGGTCAAGGTTACCGGCGGTCAGCGGCTCGATATCTTTGGCATCAAGAAAGAGGATTTGCCCAAGGTTTGGGCCGATCTCAACGCGGCTGGCATGGTTTCCGGCCATGCCTATGGCAAGTCGTTGCGCACGGTGAAAACCTGTGTGGGCAGCGAATGGTGCCGCTTTGGAACGCAGGATTCCACCGGACTTGGCGTCAAGCTTGAACAGATGAGCTGGGGCAGCTGGATGCCGCACAAGTTCAAGATGGCCGTCAGCGGGTGTCCGCGCAATTGCGCTGAGGCAACGATCAAGGATTTTGGTGTGATCTGCGTGGATAGCGGATACGAGCTGCACATTGGCGGCAATGGCGGGATTACTTTGCGCGGCACCGATTTGCTCTGCCGGGTTGATACGGAAGAAGAAGCGCTTGAGCATTCCGCCGCCTTCATCCAGCTCTACCGCGAGGATGCGCATTATCTTGAACGCACCGCGCCATGGGTTGAGCGCAAGGGGCTCGATTGGATCAAATCACAGCTCCTAGATGACCCCCAGACGATCCCTAGACTGGCTGAGACGTTCCGTTTCTCGCAGAGCTTTTGCCAAGACGACCCTTGGGCCAAGCGCGTTGCTGGCGAGCGTGCCGATCTGCACAGCCATTTGGCTGAAGTGCGCCCATCGCAATTGGCCGAGCCCAAGACGGAGAACGCATGATGGACGCGATCTGGCTAGACATCGGCCCGACTACGCAGATCGAACCGGGCAATGCGCGCACTCTGCCGGTTGAAGGCGGGGACGAAATTGCCGTTTTTCACACCCTGCGCGGCGAGTTTTACGCGCTCGTCAACAAATGCCCTCATAAGCAAGGCCCCCTCAGCCAAGGGATCATTCATGGCGACAGCGTGTCATGCCCGCTGCACAATTGGCGCATTTCGCTGAAAAGCGGCAAGGCTTTGGGCGAGGATAAGGGCTGCACTCCGGCTATCCCGCTCAAAGTGGACGCAGGGCGCATTTATCTCGACCGTGCCAGCGTTTTGGGCGAGGCGGTGTAAGCTGCGATGAGCGCAATCCGCACAACCTGTGCCTATTGCGGAGTGGGCTGCGGCGTTTCTGCCGAAATTACCGGCGAGCGCAAACTCGCGATTACTGGCGATAAAGCGCATCCGTCCAATGCTGGTTCGCTCTGCTCAAAAGGCACACATTTGGGCGAGACGGTGGGATTGGATGGCCGCTTGCTCTCGCCCATGATTGGCGATGAGGAAGTGAGCTGGGACCGCGCCACCGGCGAAGTCGCACAAAGAATGCAAGCCTGCATCGACGAACACGGGCCGGATAGCGTTGCCTTCTATGTCTCGGGCCAATTGCTGACCGAGGATTACTACATCGCCAACAAGCTGATGAAGGGCTTTGTCGGCAGCGCCAATATCGACACCAATTCGCGGCTTTGCATGGCGAGCGCGGTGGCAGCGCACAATCGCGCATTTGGCGAAGACATTGTGCCGTGCACTTATGATGATCTCGATGCGGCTGACGTGATCTTGCTCGTCGGATCGAATACGGCATGGTGCCATCCTGTCATCTGGCAACGGATCGAACGCGCGCGCGCCAATCACGGCACAAAGCTGGTTGTGATCGATCCTCGGCGGACCGAGACAGCAGAGGGCGCTGATCTGCATATCCCGATTGCACCGGATGGGGACATTGCACTCTTCAATGCGCTGCTCGCCAATATGTTCGCGCGCGGCGCGATTGATAGCGCTTTCCTCGCCAAACATTGCGATATGCCATCGGGTTTTTGGGGGCAACTCACCGATGATCCGCAGATTGAGGCTGGGTTGTTTGGCGAGCTTGCGGATTGGGTCGCCGGGTCTGAACGGCTCATCACGCTGTTTAGCCAAGGCGCGAACCAATCACGGTCGGGGACCGATAAGGGCAATGCGATCATCAATCTGCATTTGGCCACCGGACAGATCAATCGCGCGGGTGCTGGGCCTTTCTCGATCACCGGCCAGCCCAATGCGATGGGCGGACGCGAAGTGGGCGGCCT
Source organism: uncultured Altererythrobacter sp. (assembly GCA_938009055.1). Classification (GTDB taxonomy): domain Bacteria; phylum Pseudomonadota; class Alphaproteobacteria; order Sphingomonadales; family Sphingomonadaceae; genus Erythrobacter. The sequence goes on along the minus strand of CALLIO010000125.1, from coordinate 1,763 downwards.
TGCCAATATGCTCGCTTGCCATCTGGGTTTTGACGATGACGCGCTTGGCGCTGTCGAGACATTCTGGGACGCGCCCAATATGTGCAGCGGACCAGGCAAAAAAGCAGTCGAAATGTTCGAGGCTGTGGCCGATGGGCGGATCAAATTTATCTGGGTGATGGCGACCAATCCCGCCGTCTCCATGCCCAATGCTGGCGCGGTGCGCGATGCGCTTGCGAAATGCCCCAATGTCGTCGTCTCCGATGTTCTGGAGCAAACCGATACAGCGCAATTTGCCGACATTCGCCTGCCTGCTTTGGGGTGGGGCGAGAAGGATGGGACCGTTACCAATTCAGAGCGGGTCATCAGCCGCCAGCGCGCTTTGCTGCCTGCGCCGGGGCATGCGCTTTCTGACTGGCAGATCATCGCCAATGTCGCCTCAGCCATGGGCTATGGCGAGGCGTTCGATTACAACAAGCCAGCTGACATTTTCCGCGAATATGCCGCGATGACGCAGCTTTCTGCGACGCGTGGGCGCAAGCTTGATCTGACCGGTTGGGCCGAATGCAGCGACGAGGAATTTGACGCGATGGAGCCGTTCCGCTGGGGCGGCGAGGATCCCTTGGCGGATGGCTTCTCAACGCCCAATGGCCGCGCGCAGCTGTTCCCTATTTCGTTGCCAGAGCAGCCTGCAAAAGACGCAAGCTTTCCGCTGCGCCTCAACACAGGGCGCTACCGCGATCAGTGGCATACGATGACGCGCACCGGCTTTGCACCAACGCTCGCCCACCATCGCCGCGAGCCTTTGCTCGAAGTGCATCCCACTGATGCGGAAACCTATGGTTTGGCAGATGGCGGGATTGCCAAGGCTGAAACTCCATTTGGCAGCGCGATGTTCCGCGTGGCGGTGACGCAAAACCAAACGCGCGGGACAATCTTCACGCCAATCCACTGGACCGACAGCCAAGGCAGCGCGGGGCGCACGGGGAAGCTTGCCTCGCCTGCGACTGATCCTTTCTCCGGCCAGCCGGGCTTTAAGGATACGCCAGCGAGCGTCTCTGCTTTCGAGCCGGAATGGCGCGCTTTCCTGATCCATCAAATACCGATTGCGGCGTCTTGCGAATATTCGGTGACGAGCCGGATTGCGGCGGGTTGGCTCACCGAACTTGCTGGCATGGGCCAAGTCGATGCGGCCGCATTGCTGCCCCAAGGCGCGATGAGCGAGGTCACTGATCTTGAGCGCGGAATGCGGCGCATCAGCGTGATGGATGATGCAGGCGTGTTGATCGCCGCGCTCTATCTCACGCGCTCGGGCGAGCTTCCGCCGCGCGATTGGATCGCCGATCAATTGGGCCTTGTGCCAGAAGAACCCATCGCGTTGCTTGCTGGTCGTCCCACCACTCCTGCGCCTGATCGCGGCTCAATTGTGTGCGTGTGCCACGGGATCGGAAGCAACGATATTGCCGCCGCCATTCAGTCGGGTGAAGATTCGCTTGAAAAAGTGGGAAGCTGCACCCGAGCGGGCACCAATTGCGGCAGCTGTAGGCCCGAAATTGCGCGCATGCTGGCAGAGTTTCAGGAACCGATCAAAGAGGCAGCCGAATGAGCGATTTTCCCAAAGGTTCCGTTTGGCTGGTCGGCGCTGGTCCCGTTGATCCCGACTTGCTTACACGCAAGGCTGAGCGGCTGCTCAAACAAGCCGATATCGTCTTTTATGACGCATTGGTGAGCGATGCGATCCGGCAGTTGATCCCGCCAGCGACCCGGCAGCGTAGCGTGGGCAA
>CALLIO010000124.1 GCA_938009055.1 uncultured Altererythrobacter sp. | reverse complement strand
CCAGAGAAGTTCCCTGCTCCATTGCAGATGATGCTGTCCGCGGGGAGCATATTGCGCATATGGGCCACGCATTGCCCCAGATCGAGCGCGAAATCGGATGATCCGGGTGTTGCCCAATCCTCCCACACCGTATGCGCATCGGTTCCGGCATCGAAGGGAATGATTACGGATTCCTCCCACAGATCGAGGCTTTCAGCGAATTCGCCCATGTCTGCACAAATGGCGAGATCGGTTTGATAGACCCGGCCAAGCTCCTCAGCATCGGGATGGACATGAATCAGCAATTGGTCAGGGTGCCCGAGGCTGGGCACAGTATAGCCATCTGTTGTCGCTTCGCCCAAACGCGCTCCAACTGTCAGGATCAGATCAGCACTCTTGATCCGTTCGATCAGCTTGGGATTGGGGCCATAGCCCAGATTGCCGGCATAGACGGGCGAGGAAGGCGCAATCGCATCTTGCCTGCGAAAGGCTGTGGCGGTGGGCAATCCGACCCGTTCAGCAAATGACTGGAAATGCTCGCGGGCCTTGGCGTTCCATCCGGCGCCGCCAATAATCGCGACAGGGCTGGCGGCATCGCCGAGCATCGCCATCATGGTTTGCAGCGCATCGGGGCAGGGGGCTTGCGCAGGGCTGGTGACAAAGGGGCGCGGCTTAAGAGAAGAAGGAACATTCTCACTCAGCATATCTTCGGGCAGGGCGAGGACAACGGGGCCTGGACGACCGGAAATAGCTACGCTGTAAGCGCGCGCGACATATTCGGGGATGCGCGCAGGATCATCAATCCGCGCCGCCCATTTTGCAATGGGTGCAAAGAAGGCAGCGAAGTCGACTTCCTGAAATCCCTCGCGGTCCCTCATTCCCCGCGCAACATCGCCCACAAACAAAATCATCGGCTGCGAGTCTTGATGCGCGACATGCACGCCGATGCTGGCATTGGTCGCACCCGGGCCGCGCGTGACAAAAGCAATGCCGGGCCGCGCGCTCATTGTACCATCAGCGCAAGCCATAAATGCTGCGCCGCCTTCTTGCCTGCAAGTGACAAGCTCTATCTGAGCGCGATCATACAGCGCATCGAGAACCGGCAGAAAACTTTCGCCCGGCACTGTAAATATCCTTTGGCAGCCCTGCTCGATCAGACAATCTGCAAGAAGAGAGGCGGCGCTGGGATCGGGCGTGTTGCTCATACTACGCTTGTTACATTTGCAACGAGATCGGCGCAATCGGCTTCAAGCGGTGGGATGGAATTGCACAGCTCAGGTCAGCGTGAATAGCCATCCTTAATGTCCCGCCATGCTACACCAATGATTTGTCACGCGCCCTATGGTTACGAAAGCGTTAATAGCGCTTCCCATGAGACGCAGCCTTGTCCTGACCAATGAAACCGCTCGGCACCCATTCCGTGCCAGCCTGCCTACGCATGTGTTCGAGGTAGTAGAAGAGCCAAGCCCTCAACATGAGCCAGAGGTTCGCGCGGCGATGAACGCTCGGGGTGAAACGGTTGATCAAACAGTTGATGTCTTCGAAGAAGCAGCACGCGAATGGTGGCGGTTGACGCGCAGCGATGTTCGCGGCTTCGTTAGCACTTATCTCGCTGTTTTTCTGGCAGTCCTCGTCTTCATTATCTGATTGAGGTCGCGAGAGGCCAGACTAGATCGGCTTCTTGCCTGCGCTTTCTTCTAGTTCGGCTGTATGGAGCCGTTTGCCCAAAATCGCGGCAATGATGCACATCCCTGCGCTTAGCAGCAATTGTTCAGCGATAGGCACGCCTGCCGCGCTCAATGCCATTGCGATCAATGCGCCGGCGACCATTGCTCCGGAATTCACGATATTGTTGGCCGCAATCGTTCTTGCGGCCTTATCCGTATCCACCCGCGTGGTTAGGAAGGCGTAAAGCGGCACAACGAACATCCCGCCTGCAATGGCAATTCCTAAGAGCGAGATCAGCAGGCTGGTCGCCATCGGCCAGCTGAGAAATTCGAGAACACCCATGAGTTCGGTCGGAGCATTCGATGCCCAAATCCGGCAGATGAGGTAGAAAAGGACAACAAACACGCCCATGACAATCACCGAAATTGGCGAATAGCGCGCGGACACTTTGCCTTTCAGCAATGCGTTGATTGAAACTGAACCGATGGCAATCCCAACCGAGAAAACAGCAAGAAACAGGCTGGCGACGGCTGGACTTGCCATAAGCGTGTTTTTGGCAAGAGGTGGGAACTGGATCGTCAGCACAGCACCAATTGTCCAGAAAAAGCTGATTGCGATAATCGCATAGAATATTTGCTTGTCCTCGCGTGCAGTACCGAGCAGCTTTTTGGACGATCTCCAAATGTTCCAATCCAGCTTCTCAATCGCGCCCAATGGCGGCGCATCGGGTATTTGGCGGCTGGTGAGATAGCCAATGACCGATGTCACGACGATCCCGATCATCGCCCATTCAACAGGGATCCATCCGGCAAGGATAGTGCCGACCAGAATGGCAACATAGGTGCCGGCTTCAACCAGACCAGTGCCGGCTAGCACCTCTTCCTTCTTCAGGTGCTGAGGCAATATCGCGTATTTGATCGGCCCAAGGAAGGTGGACTGAACGCCAGTTAGGAACAATGCGAATAGCAACAGGGGAATGGCGATTGTATCAACCGATAAACCTTGCCAAGCCAGATAAAGGCCAGTTGCTCCAATCAGCATCAGTCCAATCTCGCACATCTTGACGATGCGGATAATCCGCGCCTTGTCGCGCATGTCCGCCAGCTGTCCAGCGAAGGCGGAGAACAAGAAATAGGGTATCATGAAAAGGCCTGTGGCTATTGCGCTAAATATGCCTTCCTGCTGAGGGTCATTATAAACGACATAGACCACAAACAGCACCATCGCCGTTTTGTAGAGATTGTCGTTAAAGGCATTGAGTAGCTGCGTGCAAAACAGCGGAAGAAACCGGCGCCGTTTGAGCAGGTGCGTAGTGGTTGTCATGCTTGCTGTCGGCCCTCAATCCCTCAAGCAAGTGCCATAGAGCAAGCTGGCTGGTGAACAAGCCTTCGCTTTGCCCTTTTGTGTAAACCCTTGCCGCGCTAGGGAGGCGTCGTAATGTTGACGATACCCAATATCTTGACCCTCTCGCGCATCTTTGCAGTGCCATTTTTGGCTTTTTTGCTGTGGTGGCCGGATTGGCAGCTAGGCTATTTGCTTGCCTGGGCGCTCTATGCGCTGATGGGCTTTACCGATTATTTCGACGGATATTTGGCGCGCTCATCGGGCGCAGTGTCGAAATTGGGCCAGTTTCTCGATCCGATTGCGGATAAGATTATGGTCGCAGCGGTCATCTTGGTGCTGACGGCGCAGGGGTGGATGCGGCACCCGTGGGGCGGGGATTTCCATGTGATCGCTGGGCTGGTCATTCTGGTGCGCGAGATTACGGTTTCGGGGCTGCGCGAATTTCTGGGCGGACTGCAAATATCGGTTCCAGTAACGAAACTCGCAAAGTGGAAGACGACGTTTCAAATGCTCGCTCTGGCGGGACTGATCGTAGCGGGCGCCATTCCGATGTGGACCTATGAAGTCGCGGGCACAGTGATCAATTTTCCGCAGACGGTTGGACTGATCGCGCTATGGCTTGCCGCTGTGCTGACTTGCATCACCGGTTGGGATTATCTGCGGGTTGGCCTCAAGCACATGGATTGAGCTAGCCCGCTCGCAATTCCTCGGCCAGCAGCTTGAAATCCTCTTCGCGCGGAGAGTTCTTGCGCCATATGAGTGCGATTTCGCGATGCGCCGACTTTGACTTTAGAGGTCTGGCGACAACTTCTGTGCCTTCCAAAATGCCCGCGTCCAATGCCATTTGCGGCAGCATGGTGAGGCCCAGATCATTGTTCACCATCTGCACCAGCGTATGCAGGCTTGTGCCGATCATGGTGGCGCTGGCGCGCAATTCCGGGCGGTTGCATGCCGCCAACGCATGTTCTTTCAAGCAATGGCCATCCTCCAACAGCAGCAAGCGGCCCTCATCAATCATGGACGGCGGAATGCTATCAGGCGGATCGCGCGGATCATCTTTTGGGAAGGCGACCAAAAGTTCATCATCGGTAATGTGGGCTTTGTCGACCTCGCCTGTTGCAAAGGGCAGGGCCAGCAGCACGCAATCCACTCGCCCGTGCTGGAGGCTCTCGACCGCGTCAGGGCTGGTTTCCTCGCGCAAGAGCAGCTGCAAATCGGGGCGCTCTTTGCGTAAACGCGGCAGGATGCGCGGCAGCATAAAAGGGGCGATTGTTGGAATCACGCTCATCCGAAGCGTGCCGGATAGCGGCTTTCCCGCAGCCTGGACGAGGTCGGAGAGTTCTTCCGCCTCGCGCAAGAGCCGATGCGCTTTTGCCACCACTTGCTCGCCCAATGCGGTGAAGCGGACGACGCGGCGGCTGCGCTCAACCAAGGTAACATCGAGCAGCGAT
>CALLIO010000123.1 GCA_938009055.1 uncultured Altererythrobacter sp. | reverse complement strand
ACGCCGTCCGGCGCGCGATATCCTCGCAGCTTGCGGGCAAGTCCGCGCTGCTGCGGACGCCCGGTTGGGCTTGCGGTCACTTTGTGACCGTTTGGTTCAAGCCAATTCTCATCTTTCGACAATTTGCGCTTGGCTCGCCTCGAGCGCAAGCTTGGGATCCACCTCTATCCGCACCTGTTTGCCGCTGAGGGTTTCCAGCTCGACAATCCACGCCTCTTCAATCGCGGCCTTTACAGCCGGATGGCAGGTGAGGAGCAGCGCGCCATGCCCTTCGGTGCGCTCGGCCTGCCGCATCAAAAAGCGTGCGCAAGCTTTGGCGGGCGAGAAAGTGAGGCGATGGAGCAGGGAGGGCACCTCCAGTCGCGCGACAATCTGGACAAAACCAAAGCCGTTCATCGCGGTGCGTTCATGCGGCCAGTCGCTCAGTGCCTCAGCCAAAGCCTCGTCCACCTCTTTGCGTTCAGCCTTTGCCTCTATCGTTGGAAAATCAATCCCGATATTGCCGCCAAGATCGAGCCAGCGGATCGCTTGCGCGATTGCCGGAACCGCGGCGAGTGACAATTCGCGCGGGCTGCCCGAACCATCAATGTCGAGCAGCGTCATCGCAGGGGTAGGCGTCATGACCAGATTGCCGCCAGCGAAAGCCAATTCACCCTCGCTCGCCAGCGACCAAACATCTTCCCATGCACCATTGGGCAAACGGCGGACTTGCTCGCCTTGGCCCAGAACATTCTCATCGGGAATCGCATCGGCAGGCGGTTTGTCACCCCAATATCGGCCTTGCGCGCGCTTATAGCGCCCGCGTTCGGCCATTGGCTCGCGGTGGATCATCAGCCGCACTTCGCTCCCCTCGCTGGCATCGCGGGGAAGGTCGGGAACTTCGACTTCATGACCAGCTTCAGGAAGGGTGGTGGTACAGATCGCCTTGCGCGACCCCTTGCGACGGTGGGTAACTTTGGCAATCGCAATCGTGCCTGCACAGATTTTGCTAAACCAGTGGAGCCGCGCGGCTAGCACCTCATCGCCTTCCATCAAAAGCGCGCGCTTCTCGCCGAAGCTGTCCTCGTGCACCCACTTAGCCAATTGCGAAACCTGATGCTTTCAAGAGCGCACGCGTTTCATAAAGCGGCAGACCCATTACGCCTGAATGGCTGCCCTGAATCCATTGGATCAGCCCTTCTGCCGCGCCTTGGATGGCATAACCGCCCGCTTTGCCTTCCCATTCACCGCTGGCGAGATAGGTGGGGATCTCTTCAGCAGAGAGAACTTTGAAGCGCACCACGGTCTCGTTCAGCCGTTCGCGCATGGTCCCATCAGGGGCAAGCACAGCGACAGAGGACAGCACGCGGTGCCGCCGACCGGATAGCAATTTCAGGCATTGGCGCGCGGTCGCTTCATCCTCAGCCTTGGGCAGAATGCGCCGTCCAGCTGCGACAACTGTATCGCCTGCGAGAACATGGGCATTGTCGCTTGCCGCCGCTAAGGCCTTTTCGCGCGCAATCCGCACGGCATAATCGCGCGGCAGCTCGCCCTTTAGCGGTGTCTCGTCAATGTTAGCTGGGGCAATCGCTGCAGGCTCGACGCCCAGACGCGCCAAAAGCTCCCGCCGGCGCGGGCTGGCCGATGCCAGAACAAGATTGGGTGTGCTCATCCAAGAGCCACGCGCTTATTGCGGAGCGGGGCCGGGACCCTGAGACGGATTTTGGCCGGGGCCGCCGCGACCGGGCATAAAACGATAGGTAATCCGCGCTTTCGTCAGATCGTAAGGTGTCAGCTCGCACAGAACATCATCGCCGACCAGCACGCGAATGCGGTTCTTGCGCATCTTGCCTGCCGTGTGCCCGAGCACCTCATGGCCATTTTCAAGTTCAACCCGGAACATCGCGTTGGGAAGCAGTTCGACCACTTTTCCGCGCATTTCGAGGAGTTCTTCTTTAGCCATGAAAATCCTTAGGTAAGTGCAATTTCTGTGTGTTCGCCGCGCGCAATAGCGGCGAGCGGGATAAAAAGAAAGCCTTGGGCGTATCAACCCTGTGACGAGCGTTGCGTCCCTGCAACGCGTGGGCGCGTAACTTGGCGGTGCAAAGCGATACAAACTGGCGCTTGTGCAGCGCAGCATTTTGGTGAAAAGCAAGAGAGTATGACCCCCCAATCTCCCCCATTTCCATCATTGAAACCGCGCATGTTGCGCGCTGGCGTTGCAGCAATTGCCCTCGGCGCGGGTTTGTCGACGCCTGTATTTGCGCAGGATCAAAGCCAGGCTCAATCCGCCCCATCGGGCGAAGGAATCATCGTTCAGGCAGAGCGGCTGCGCGGTCAGCTTGATGTTGAGCAGGCTCCGATTCTCGAGCTTAACGAGGCTGATATTGAGGCCAGCGGGGCAACATCCATTGCCGAGCTGATTGAGATTATCTCGCCGCAGACCACTTCTTCGCGCGGGCGCGGCGGGGGCGGACGTCCGGTCTTCCTCGTCAATGGGGTGCGCATCGGCAGCTTTCGCGAATTGCGCAGCTATCCGCCCGAAGCCATCGTCAAAGTCGAAGTCATGCCAGAGGAAGTCGCGCAGAAATTCGGCTTTCCGCCCGATCGGCGCGTGGTCAATCTGATCCTCAAGGACAATTTTGCGACCCGCGAAGTGGAAGCTGAGTACGAGCAGCCATCGGAGGGCGGTTTTCGCAAGGTCGAGGGCGAGTTTACCTATATCGCGATCAACAAGGGCGACCGGATCAACCTCAATGTCGAGGTGGAAGACAGGACCACCCTTACCGAGGACGAGCGTGACATAATCCAGACCGACGGCTCGGTTTCCAATGTCACTGGCGATCCTTCGCAAGCGCCTTTCCGCAGTCTGGTGAGCGATGATCTCAGTTTTGAGGCAAGCGGCAATTGGGCCAAGACGCTGATCGATAGCGGGACTTCGCTCAGCCTCAACACGACCTATGAGCGCGAGGAGCAGCGCAGCCTTTCGGGCCTCAATTCGGTGACACTGGTTGCGCCCGATGGCCTAACGTCCGAATTTCGCACATTTGGCGCAGGCGACCCGCTCGAAGTTCGCACGACGACGGACTCAATCGCCAGTGCGGGCAGCTGGACGCGGCCGCTGGGCAGTTGGCAGCTCAACACCACATTTGACGCCAGCATCACCGATACAATCAGCGAGATTGACCGGCGCGCGGAAACAGGTGATTTGGTGGAGGAAGCCGCGCTCGGACTAATCGCGCTGGATGCGCCGATTGCACTCAGCACCAATGCTGGATTTGACCGCGCATCGACTCAGAGCATTGCGGCGGGCGCGAAATCGACCCTGCGCGGCACGTTGGCTGATTTGCCGGCGGGCGAATTGTCGACCACTCTGGACGTTGGCTACAATTGGGACCGGATTGACAGTTCGGACACGCGGTCAGGGACTGAGACGCAATTGACCCGCGGTGATCTGGAGGCGGGGATCAATGTCGTCATCCCGCTGACCAGCAGCCGCGAGCTTTTCCTCGATACTTTGGGCAGTTTCACGCTCAACGGGCAGGCGGGGATCAACCATTATTCCGATTTCGGCACACTCAATGATTGGAGCCTTGGGCTTAATTGGTCGCCCTTTGACAATCTTGACTTGCAAGCCACCTATATCCGCGCCGAAGTCGCGCCATCGCTCGCCAATTTGGGCAATCCGCTGGTCGAGACGCTTAATGTGCCGGTCTTCGATTTTGTGAATGGTGAGACTGTGCTGGCGACGGTTATATCCGGCGGCAATCCGGCTTTGCTGGCAGAGACCCAGCGCGATTGGAAATTCAGCGCCAATTGGGAACTGCCCTTTTGGAACAATACGCGGCTGTCGGCGGAATATATCAACAATCGCTCTGATGATGTGACCGGCAGCTTTCCGGCGCTGACAGCAGAGGCGGAAGCAGCCTTTGGCGACCGGGTAACGCGCGATGTGGATGGCACTTTGCTTCGTCTTGATCGGCGGGCTGTGACCTACGCCCAAACGCGCAGCAAGAGCTTGGTTTTTGGCTTTACCACACGCGGATCATGGGGCGGTGCACGGCCGCAAGCTGGTGGTCGTCCGCAAGGTGCTGGTCGTCCGCAAGGTTCTGGCCGTCCGCAGGGTGCTGGCGGCCCCGAAGGCAGAAGAGGGCCACCTTCGCCTGAACAGCGCGCGCAATTCATGGCTATGCGCGAGCGGTTGTGCGCTGATGATGGCATGGCGCTGCTCACCCGATTGGTCGATGCTGTGGAAAGCGGGCAGGATCCCAGCGCGATCATTCCCAATTTCGATGCCGAGCGTTTCAAACGTATTCTCAGCCGTGTTCGGGCCGAAGATGGCACGATTGATCCCCAACGCCTTGAGCAGTTTCGCAGCCGTATTTGCAGCATGGACCCCGCCCAAATGCGCGGCGGTCAGCAAGGGGGGCAGCCGGGCGGCCCACCAGCTCAGGCAGCGCAAGGCGGAGCAAGACGCGGCGGCGGTGGTCGCCCGGGTTTTGGTGGGCGCGATGGGCGCGGGCGCTATTTCATCAATATCAGCCACAGCTATCAGCTCGATAACGAGGTCCTGATCGCTCAAGGCATTCCGCTGCTCGACCAGCTTGATGGCGATTCCTTATCCAGCACGGGTGTTGCGCGGCTTTTCACCCAATTGCAGGCAGGCGTGTTCCGCAGTGGATTTGGTATGCGTCTGTCAGGATTTCGGACGGGCAAAGCACGGGTGAACGGCAATGAAGCAATAGGAACCAGCCCGCTGTTCTTTGGCCAATTGACCCGCTTCAACCTCCGGCTCTTCACCAATCTGGGGCAAGTGCTGAAGAAAGAGGAAGGCGTTTTCAAAAACCTGCGCATGTCTTTGCGGGCCGACAATGTCTTTAACGCGCGGCGCAAGGTGGTGGATGAAAATGGCGATACGCCGACCAATTTCCAGCCCGCGCTGCTCGATCCGACCGGGCGTTATGTCGGTATCCAGTTCCGGAAGCTGTTCTGATCGGGTGAGGCGTGAGTAAACGGGGAAGGGCGACGGCATCTCCTTTGATCTTGGCCCCATCTCGCCCTATCTCCTCTTGCTATGGCTGAGATGAAATCCGGTTCCCCCGATAATCCCAGAGGGGCAGAGCGCTTCAACGAGGAGCGCGCGACCTATACCGTTGCCTCGGCACAGCCCAATCTCGAAGCGGGCGTGGAGGCGATCCGCGCGACGGTTAAGACCCTCAAGCCCGTGCCCGGCGTTTACCGCATGCTCGATACGCGCGGTGATGTGCTCTACGTGGGCAAGGCGCGCAGCCTGAAGAACCGCGTCGCCAATTATACGCAGGTCCAGCAGCTGACAGGGCGGCTGCAGCGGATGGTCAGCCAATGCCGCTCGATGGAGATCGTCACCACCAATTCAGAGGCAGAGGCGCTGCTGCTTGAAGCGCAATTGGTCAAGCGCTACCGCCCGCCGTTCAATGTGCATTTGCGCGATGACAAGAGCTTCCCCTTTATCTTGCTGCGCTCTGACCATGACTACCCGCGCATCCAGAAACATCGCGGCGCGCGGCGGGCCAAGGGCAATTATTATGGCCCCTTTGCAAGCGCGGGCAGCGTCAACACCACGATTAATGCGTTGCAGAAACTCTTCCTGCTAAGATCCTGCACTGACAGCTTTTTTAGCCGCCGCGACCGGCCCTGCCTGCTCTACCAGATCAAGCGCTGTTCAGCGCCATGCGTGGGCCGGATCAGCGAGGATGATTACGCACAGCTGACGGCCCAAGCGAAGGATTTCCTCGCCGGTAAATCCTCCAAAGTGCAGGCCGATCTCGAGGAGCAAATGGCCAAGGCCGCCGAGGAACTCGACTTCGAAACGGCCGCGATCCTGCGCGACCGGCTACGTGCGGCGACCTTCATCCAGGGCAGCCAAGCAATCAACGCCAGCGGGGTGGGGGACGCGGACGTTTTCGCGCTGGCAAGCAAGGGCGGACAAGTCGGCATCCAAAGCTTCTTCATTCGCGGCGGGCAAAACTGGGGGCATCGTGCCTTCTTCCCCTCGCGCACCAAGGGGGTGGAGGAGCCACAGATTCTGGCCGATGTGATCCTGCAATTTTACGAGGAAGTGCCGCCGCCGCCAACAATTCTGGTTGATCGCGAACTGCCTGAAAGTGACCTCATCTGCGATGCGCTCAGCGCGCTGGCGCAAAGGCAGGGCGGGGGTAAGAAAGTCGCGCTATCAATCCCGCAGCGCGGCGATCGGCGCAAGCTGATGGAACAGGCCAGCCGCAATGCCACAGAAGCGCTCGACCGGCGCTTGGCGGAAAGCGGCACTAAAGCCAAAACCATGCGCGAAATGGCCGAATTCCTCGAGCTGGAAGAGGTGCCGCAGCGCATCGAAATCTACGACAACAGCCATATCCAAGGGGCCAAGGCCGTGGGCGCAATGGTGGTCGCGGGGCCAGAAGGCTTCATCAAGAACCAGTACCGCAAATTCAACATCAAGAGCGCTCAGACCAATGATGATTACGCCATGATGCGCGAGGTGATGGAGCGCCGGTTCGCGCGCGCGATGAAAGAAGACCCTGACCGCGAGACTTCGGGCAAAGAGGGCGACAAGGCCGTGTGGCCCGATCTGGTGCTGCTCGATGGCGGCAAGGGGCAGATGAGCACGGTGCGCGACCAGCTTGCAGAAATGGGGATTGAGGATGTGCCGCTGATCGCGATTGCCAAGGGCCCGCATCACGGGCGCGAGGGGCGCGAAGTGTTCCACTTTCCCGATGGGCGCGAGAAGACGTTGCCGACCAACTCACCCGTGCTGTTCTACCTGCAAAACCTGCGCGATGAAGTCCATCGCTATGCCATCGGCGCGCATCGTGCCAAGCGCAGCAAGTCGATCACGGCCTCTCCCTTGGACGAAATTCCCGGCATTGGTCCGGCAAGGAAGCGCGCGCTGCTGCTGCATTTCGGCACGGCGAGTAAGGTACGCGCCGCAGCGCTCGAAGACCTCCAACGCGCACCGGGCGTAAGCGAAGGCGTGGCCCAGACGATCTGGGATTTCTACCATGCGGGTCAGAACTAGGGAAGAAGCTTAGGGTTTGGTCCCCGCTCTCCGCATGCTACGCTGACAGCAGGGAGAGACAATCGAATAGGCACAGCGGCGGCAGGCGCGGGCGGATCCGTGCACGAAGGGGTCGGCGGCGCGCTCGGCAAGACCGGTTTTGCCTGGGCAACTTTTGAATGGGCCCGCAACCCATACTACATCCTCGTCGTCATCTACATCTTTGCGCCC
>CALLIO010000122.1 GCA_938009055.1 uncultured Altererythrobacter sp. | reverse complement strand
GATAGCGGGCCTCGTTAAAGGCGGTTCTATGTCGGAAATCACCCCTGAAATCGTCGAGCAGCATGGCTTTTCGCAAGAGGAATATGCTCAAGTCCTAAAGTCTCTGGGCCGCGAGCCCAATATGGTCGAATTGGGCATCTTCTCGGTCATGTGGTCGGAGCATTGCAGCTACAAATCATCACGCTTTCACCTGAAGAAATTGCCGACAGAAGCGCCTTGGGTCATTTGCGGCCCCGGCGAGAATGCTGGCGTCATCGATATTGGCGATGGGCAGGCCGCGATCTTCAAGATGGAGAGCCACAACCACCCTTCTTACATTGAGCCCTATCAGGGCGCCGCGACGGGTGTTGGCGGCATTTTGCGCGATGTGTTCACTATGGGAGCGCGCCCTGTAGCGAACGCTAATGCGTTGCGATTCGGGCGGCCCGATCATCCCAAGATGCAGCATTTGGTCAAAGGCGTGGTCGCTGGCATCGGCGGTTATGGCAATTGCGTTGGCGTGCCGACCGTGTGCGGAGAGACCAATTTCCACCCTGCTTATGACGGTAATATCCTCGTCAATGCGATGACGGTCGGGGTGGCTGACGCCGATAAGATTTTCTATTCAGCGGCGACCGGCGTGGGCAATCCCATCGTATATGTCGGCTCTAAGACGGGGCGTGACGGAATCCACGGCGCGACAATGGCGAGTGCTGACTTCGAAGAGGATGCCGAGGCCAAACGGCCCACCGTTCAAGTGGGCGATCCCTTCACAGAGAAACTGCTGATCGAGGCGTGTCTTGAGCTGATGGCAACCGATGCGATTGTGGCTATTCAGGACATGGGGGCGGCGGGCCTGACCTCCTCCAGCGTCGAAATGGCGACCAATGGCAAAGCGGGCATACGGCTAGAAATGGACAAAGTGCCCTGCCGCGAAGAAGGCATGACGCCTTACGAGATGATGCTGAGCGAAAGCCAAGAGCGCATGCTGATGGTGCTGAAACCCGGCAAGGAAGAGATGGCTGCGGCGATCTTTGAAAAGTGGGAGCTTGATTTCGCGGTCATCGGCGAAGTGACTGATACACGGCATATGGTGCTGGAGTTTGGCGGCGAAGTGGTGTGCGATATTCCGCTTGGGCCATTGGCTGCGGATGCGCCGGAATACGAGCGGCCCTATCTTTCCAAGGAAGAATACAAAGCGTGGGCCAAGGTCAAACCGCTGGAAGAGGTGCCCGAAAGCACCGATATCGGGTCTGATCTGCTCAAACTGATGGCCAGCCCCGCGCTGGCTTCGCGCCGCTGGATTTCGGAGCAATATGACAGCCAAGTGATGGGCGACACACTGCAAACCGGCGGCGACGCTGGCGTTGTGCGCGTGCATGGCACCAACAAGGCGCTGGCGCTGACCACCGATTGCACGCCGCGCTATGTCTATGCCGATCCCTATGAAGGCGGAAAACAGGCCATTGCCGAGGCGTATCGGAATCTGTGCGCCGTTGGCGCGCGTCCGCTGGCCGTGACCAATTGTCTCAACTTCGCAAACCCGCAGCGGCCGGAGATTATGGCGCAGTTTGTTCACGCCTTGGAAGGCATGGGCGATGCTTGCCGTGCGCTCGATTTTCCGATCGTTTCGGGCAACGTCTCGCTCTACAATGAGAGCAAAGCGACCGGTGGCGGCTCGGCGATCCTTCCCACTCCTGCGATTGGCGGGGTCGGCATTATCGACGATTATTCGAAGATGATGACGATGGGGTTCAAGAATGAGGGTGAAGATATCTATCTCATCGGGCATTCAACCGGCCATCTACAGCAATCACTTTGGCTTAGTGAATTGCACGATCGCACCGACGGCGAACCTCCGACAGTCCACCTAGAGACTGAACGTGAGACAGCAGAATTCATTCAAGTGCTTCGCGATAAACATCACGCGACAGCTGTGCACGATGTCTCAGACGGTGGCGTACTTGTTGCATTGGCTGAAATGGGATTGGCCAGTGACATCGGTGCAATGCTCATTGGTCAAGGCGCGATGAACAAGGCCAGAGTCAGTCAGCTGTCCGATGCTGCATGGGCATTCGGGGAAGATCAAGGTCGTTATATCGTAACTGTCCCCAAAGGAGCGCTAGATAACGTGCTCGTTGCGCCAGCGGCGATGGATAAAATTGGCGAAACCGGAGGCAATTCTCTTGCTTTGGGAAGGGTTGATGTCCCCCTCTCCGACCTCCGTGAAGCCCACGCCAGCTTCTTCCGCGATTGGATGGAGGCATAGAGCTTCTCCAACCATTCCTCCACTACGGCGGGCATTGGCTCGTCCCGTTCGCCATTGGCTGGCTGATCAGGCGTGAGGATTGGCTGCGGGCTGGCCTGATCGTTGCATCCGCCAATCTGATCGATCTCGATCATTTGCTCGCCGACCCGATATTCGATCCTGAGCGATGCTCGATAAGCTTCCACCTGCTTCACGGATGGGAAGCGGTGGTCGTCTATGCTGTGATGATTGCAATCCCCCGCTGGTGGATGCGCGCACTCTCCATCGGAGCGCTTTGGCACCTGGCGGTTGATTTTGGCGATTGCCAGATGATGGCGCTTTAGGCGGCTTGGGCTACGTCCAGCCCGAGGTTTTCCTCAGCCCAACCCTCTGCATCCAATTGCACGAGACATTTGCGGT
>CALLIO010000121.1 GCA_938009055.1 uncultured Altererythrobacter sp. | reverse complement strand
GCTTCAATCGCGCTGCGGCGGTGGCGGGCAGCGGCGGCAACCAGCACAATGGGTTCTGCAGGAGCAAGCTCGCCAATCCGGTGGACCATCACCAATCCTTGCAGATCGAACCGCGCCGTAGCGGCGTCAGCCAATTCCTCCATCGCGGGCAAGGTCAGCGGCTGATAATGGGTAAGCTCCAGCGCCTCTACTCCGCCCGCGCGCACCTTGCCGATAAAGCTGGCGATCCCGCCAGCATCGGGTGTTGCCGCGGCCAGCGCATCCAGCGCAGCATTGGTATCGAGCGTAGCGGTCTCTAGCCGGATATCGCGCATCGCTCAGCCGCCTGAAACAGGGGGAAGCAGCGCAACTTCATCGCCGTCTTGTGCATGGAGCGATGTCTTGTCGGCAAGCACCTTTCCAGCGCAGGCGATGTTCACGCGCTCTTCGCTGAGTTGCCCGGCGATTTCGGGGCCAACCGCGCCGAGCAATCCGGCCCAATCAAGCGGCGCAGGAACTTCGCGCGCATCCTCACCCGCCAAATCGCGCAAG
This sequence comes from uncultured Altererythrobacter sp., assembly GCA_938009055.1. Lineage (GTDB taxonomy): Bacteria > Pseudomonadota > Alphaproteobacteria > Sphingomonadales > Sphingomonadaceae > Erythrobacter. Next base: position 14,342 of record CALLIO010000121.1, on the reverse strand, counting down.
GGGCCAAGAAAGAGGATCGTGACCGACATTGCGCTTAGCCGCCCGTCACCGACATATGGCGCGGTTGAGCAGGCTGCGCGCCGCGTTTGGAAATGTCGAAATGGTGGCGTTCGGGCTTGATATGCATCGCTTCGGCCAATGCTTTGACGAGGTTCGCTTCCGGCGCATCAGATCGCAAAGCCGCGCGCAAATCAACCCGCTCGCCGCCGCCAAGGCAAGGATAAAGCTGGCCCGTCGCGGTTACTCTGATCCGATTGCATCCAGCGCAAAAATTGTTGGTGAGCGGCGTAATCATGCCGAGCATCCCGCCTGTTTCCTCAACCCGGTCATAACGCGCCGGGCCGCCCGAATCTTTGTCCGACGGGGTGAGCGTCCAACGCTTGGCAAGGCGATCGCGCACGTCGGATAGCGGCAGAAAATGATCGACGCGATCCTCATCGACTTCGCCCAAGGGCATAACTTCGATCAGCGTCAGGTCGTGCCCTTGCCCGTGCGCCCATGCGATCAGATCGGGCAGCTCATCCTCGTTCACGCCCTTCATCGCGACGGTATTGAGTTTGACCTTCAGCCCCGCTTCTTTTGCCGCCGCAATGCCTTCCAAAACCTTGGGCAAAGCATCGCGCCGTGACAATGTTTCAAACCGCGCGCGGTCGAGCGTATCGAGCGAGATGTTGATCCGTTTCACACCAGCACGCGCCAGTGCATCGGCATGCTCGGAAAGCTGCGTTCCATTGGTGGTGAGCGTCAACTCGTCCAACCCATCACCAAGCTTGCGGCCAAGCGATTGAAACAGATCAATAATATCGCGGCGAACCAGTGGCTCCCCGCCGGTAATCCTGATCTTGCTGACACCGCGTTCAATAAAGCCGAGCGAAAGCTTGTAGAGCTCCTCAAGGCTCAAGACTTCCTTGCGCGGCAGGAATTGCATCCGCTCGGGCATGCAATAGGTGCAGCGAAGGTCGCAGCGATCCGTTACCGAAAGGCGCAAATAGCTGATCTTGCGGGCGAACCCATCCACCAATGGAGCCGGTTTAGCCAAATCCAATCTGTCGCGCGTCCGTGTCATGACAGGGGTAGATACTGCCCTGTGATGCCGGGCGCATCCCTCAAATATGCCAGCGCTTCTGCGCGCGCAGACGCATCGCCGCCACCGATCAGATTGACCCGAGACGGCGCATATTCGCGCGCCAGATCGCGCGCAGCTGCCCGCCGCCAGTCGTCATGATCGCTGTTTTCCGCGGGCAGAAACAGGCAGAGATGACCCCTAGATGATGCGAGATGATCCAAGATGTCAGGCAAACACTCGCGGTAAAACGCCTGCGCGGCCGCTATCGGCTGAGATGAAAGCGAGGCAATTTCGCGCGTTTCCACTTTTGTGCCTCAGCGCCTCTCGCGCCGCAAAGTGATGCCGATTTTCTCATTCGCTTCAGCAATCGCCAGCTTCACGATTTTTACAGAGACCGCTTGAACGCGCGCATCCTGCACAAACAAAGTCTCGCAAATGTGGTCGGCCAAAGATTCGATCAGCTTGAAATGCACGCCCGTTGGAAGCGCTTCAGAAGCGGCGAATTTCAGATCCATGTAATTCTTGCTGGCCGCCAAGGGCGTGTCGGGATCGTAATGATCTTCGACCTGCATTTCGGCCTGAATCGTAATCCGCAATGGCTGCGGTTTGCCCGTCTCTTCTGAGTAAATGCCGGTAAGGACATCCACTTCGAGATCGGCAACTTCCAAGGTGAGCGAATCGGCCATGTCTGCTCTTAGCCCGAATTGCGCCAGCGTGCGAAGATCGCAGTTGGAAGCATACGCGCGCCCTCCCCCTGTTCGCGCACGGCCAGATCGCCATGCTCGATTGTGCCGGGCAAATGGGCGAGCTTTTCCGCCAGCAATCCGGCGAGCGAGAGGCTGCTCATCCGTACCGCATAAACAGTGAGGAAGAGGAAAGCGCTTTTGTCATCGAGCAGTTTTGCGCAATCATCGAGCAGACCGGGAAGCCCTTCTTCCAAACGCCAAGTTTCGCTCTTCGGGCCGCGGCCGAATTTGGGCGGATCGAGAATAATCCCATCATAGCGCCGCTCGCGCCGAACCTCGCGCGCGGCAAACTTCGCCGCATCGTCCACCAACCAGCGGACGGGCCGCTCCTCTATTTCAGAAAGCGCTGCATTCTCGCGCGCTTGGGCCACCGATTTCTTCGAAGCATCCACATGGGTCACGCGCCCGTGGCGCGACAAAGCAAGCGAGCCAACGCCAGTATAGCCGAACAGATTGAGTGTTTCCGCGTCCGCGCGCCCGTCCAATTGATCGCGCATCCAATACCAAACCGGCGCCATATCGGGGAAGAATTGCAAATGCCGAAACGGCGTGGGTTGCGCGGTAAACTTCGCTTCTTCCCAGCTAAGCGGCCAGCCCTCTTCGGGCAGTGCATTATCGGCCTGCCACCGGCCGCCGCCATCCTCGTCAGAACCGGGAATAAACTCCGCATCAGCAGGCCATTGATCGCGGCGCGGCGACCACATCGCCTGGGGTTCGGGGCGGATAAAAGAATGCGGGCCAAAACTTTCCCATTTGCGCCCATGCCCGCTGTCGAGCAGGCGATAGCTGTCCCAGCCCTCGCCCACCATCACCAGCGGATCAGAAGCAAGCGCAGCCATCAATCGGCAGGCGTCGCGCGCTCGGTAACATAGGCGCGCACTGCATCATAATCGCCCGGCAGCGAATCATACGCTTCCTCGCGCGCGAACAAATCGCCAACCCGCGCCGGAAGCGCCGGGCGTTGGCCGATGGCCCGCTCAACCGCATCGCGGAATTTGGCAGGGTGCGCGGTGGCGAGTGTGACCACCGGAATGTCCGCATCCAATGCGCACTCGCGAGCGGCATGCAGACCAATCGCCGTATGCGGATCGAGCACTTGGCCCGCTTCATCATGTGCCCAGCGAAGTGTTTGCGACAGCTGATCGCCATCCGCCCTCGTGCTGGTGAAAAGGCCCGCTGCCCCTTCGCGCTGGGCATTGGTTAAACGCATCGCCTTGGACGCTTCAAAGCCGCGCATCTGCTCTGCCATCGCCGCCCCATCGCGCCCGCCGCAATCAAACAGCAGGCGTTCAAAATTCGAGCTGACCTGAATATCCATCGAAGGGGCAACCGTTGGCGTCACTTCACCGGCCGAATAATCGCCATCGCTAAGCGCGCGGTGGAGGATATCGTTCACATTGGTCGCGACGATCAACCGCTCGATCGGCAAGCCCATTTGCGCCGCCACATAGCCAGCAAAGACATCGCCGAAATTGCCCGTCGGAACGCTGAAGGCGACCGAACGCTGCTGCGCGCCCAATTGCAGCGCGGCGGCAAAGTAATAGACGACCTGCGCCATCAACCGCGCCCAATTGATCGAATTGACCGCCCCGATATTGAACCGCGAAGTTAGCTCCTCATCGCCAAACATGCGCTTCACCATCGCTTGGGCATCATCAAAGCTGCCCTCAATCGCGATATTGTAAACATTGGGCGCACGCACCGTTGTCATTTGGCGGCGCTGAACATCGCTGACCCTGCCAGCAGGATGGAGCATGAAGATGTCGACACCCTCGCGCCCGGCCACGGCGTCAATCGCGGCCGAGCCGGTGTCACCACTGGTCGCGCCCACAATGGTGAGGTTGGACTTGCGGCGGCTTAGGAATGTTTCGAAAAACAGCCCCAGCAATTGCAGCGCAACATCCTTGAACGCCAGCGTTGGCCCGTGGAAAAGCTCGAGCAGCCATTGCTGTTCGTCCAGCTGCACCAGCGGCGTGACAGCCTTATGCGCAAACCGGCCATAGGCTTGTTCGCACAGGCTGAGCAGTTCTTCCTCGCTCAAACTGTCGCCGACAAAGGGCGCCATCACTTTGGCGGCGAGCTGTGCATAGGGAAGCCCCGCCATGTCTGCGATTTCTGCCTCGGTGAAACGCGGCCATTCAGAGGGCAGATAAAGCCCGCCATCATTGGCAAGGCCTGCCAGTGTGACGCCTTCGAAATCCATCGTGGGCGCAGTGCCTCTGGTCGAGATATATTCCATGTGGGTGCGGTTAGCGCTGCTGGATGGGTGACGCAAGCAAGCCTGTCTTGAGGCGGCTCAAGCCTCGCTCCTTTGCCCGTCTCGCCAGCGGCGGCGCAAGGCAAAGTAATAGATCACCAAAGCCGTTAGCGCGAAGAAGAACCACTGCCCGGCATAGGCGAGATGGTTATTGGGCAGATCGCCGGGGTCAGGCTTCGCATTAGCCGCAAGCCCTGCTTGCGGGGGGTCGAGCACAAGCCGCGGTCCCGGGGCGATAATACCCTCAACCTCGCCGCCGCTCCATTCGGGAAGCTCAACTGCGCGCGTCCATCCCAGCACCACCGGAACAGCAATACCGCCAGCCGCATTGCAAGTGGCTGTGACTGCGAGGCCGGGCTGCCCCTGCACGCTCTTGCCAGCAGAGGTCGAGATATCTTGCGCGCTTTCACAAGTCAGGCGCGAACGGGCGTAAAGCAATTGCTCGTGCCCCTCGCCATCGCCGGGCCATTTGAAGACCTCATCGCTTTGTGTGGCGCCTTCATAACGCGCGAGCAGTGCCTCTTTTTCCTGCGCGCGGCCTAGCTGCCATATGCCCAAAGCGATCATCGTAAGCACGGCTGCAATCACAATGATCGTTGGAAGAATCGGTATGCGTCTCATGGCCTAACTCTCTTCCAGATCATCTGCGGCGACCTCTTGCCTTTTGGCCTCTGCCGCATTGTGGCGATATTCGCTCGCCAGCAAGGCCGCTTTGCTCACGCGCAAGCCATAGATCACAGCGGCGGCGGTGAGAGGAATCCAGATCAGCGCATGAACCCAAAATGGCGGAGTGAAGGTGAAGTCGAGCCATAGCGCCAATCCGACCATCACTGCCCCGATAATCAGGGTAAGAAACGCCGCCGGACCATCGCCGACATTGAAGCTGCGAAAGTCGAGACTGCAAGCATTGCACTCGCGCGCGAACTGGATATCGGCCTTCACCAGCTTTCCGGCATAGAGGCTCTTCGCGCCGCAGCGTGGGCACAAACCGAAAAGGGCAACCTGGCTAATGCTCGGCTGCCCTTCGGAAATTTGGTTGTTGTCAGTCACTGATTTAGTGAACCGGCGCGCCCCAACCGCCCCAGATGTAGACGGCGACGAAGAGGAACAGCCACACCACATCGACAAAGTGCCAATACCATGCCGCCGCTTCAAAACCGAAATGCTGGCGCTGGGTGAAGTGCCCCTTGTAAGCGCGCGCGAGGCACACAATCAGGAAGATCGTTCCGACCAGAACGTGGAAGCCGTGGAAGCCCGTCGCCATGTAAAATGCCGAGCTGTATGTGTTGCCGCCAAAGGCAAAGGGCGCGATTGAATATTCATAGGCCTGGATCGCGGTGAAGACTGCCCCCAGCGCAATCGTTGCCCACAGGCCCGACTTCAACCCATCGCGGTCGCCGTGGATCAGCGCATGGTGCGCCCATGTCACCGTCGTGCCCGAGCACAACAGGATCAGCGTGTTGAGCAGCGGAAGCTGGAAGGCATTGAGAACTTCAATCCCTTGGGCAGGGAATGTGTCGAGACCAGCAGCCCCTTCCTGACCGATCAGGTTTTCCCAGATATTTTGCTCAAGATCGACCGCTTGTATCGGATCAGGGAAGAGCGCGAAATCGAAAAAGGCCCAGAACCAGCCAACAAAGAACATCACTTCTGAGGCGATGAAGAGGATCATGCCGTAACGCATGTGAAGCTGGACAACCGGCGTATGATCGCCGCCTTCCGCCTCGCGCACGACATTGCCGAACCAGCTGAAGAATGTCGCGATCAGACCGGCAATGCCAAGGCCCAACACGATCTTCCACGCAGAGTCGAAGAACCCATCATGCATCATCATCACCATGCCGGTGGTGAAGGTCAGCGCCGACAAGGAGCCGATCAGCGGCCAAATGTCAGGCTCTAGAATGTGATAATCGTGGTTTTTCGTACCAGCCATTGCTTGGGTTCCCAGTTTTGTCTTGCGCTAGCCCTTAATACGCCTCTTGCAGGCGGTCTAGAGGGTAGCGCCCCCTATTCAACTTTCAGGCTCAATCGCCCGGTGGAAAGTGTAACTTAAAGTGATTTGTTCGACATCCTTGGCGGTTTCATCCTCAAGGATAGCCGGATCGATATAATAGAGCACGGGCATCTGCACTTCTTGACCCGGCTGCAACGTCTGCTCGGTGAAGCAGAAGCATTGGATCTTGTGAAAATATTGTCCGGCCTGCTCAGGCTCTACGTTAAAGGTCGCGGTGCCGGTAACCGGCTCATCGCCATCATTGCGCGCGGTGTACACCGCCATATCACGAATGCCGATCTGAACTGTGTCGGTTGTTTGCTGCGGTTTGAAAAACCACGGAACGTTCTTGGCTGTTGAAGCGTCAAAGCGGATCGATCGCTCCACCCCGCCAGCGCTTTTCGCAATCCGTTCAGCAATCGCGGCATCGGTCTCGCTTGCCACTTGTGTCGTCCCGCCAAAACCGGTGACGCGGCAAAACAGTTCGTACAAGGGCACGGCCGCATAGCCCATACCCAACATTGCGCAGGCACCCAAAAAGGCGAGAATACCAACCCGCGCGTTCTTTTGCTCAATCGAGGGGGCAACGCTCGCCATCCTAGTCGCCTATCCGCACAATCGTGATTGCGTAGAAAAGCACGACAAAAAACAGCAGCGTGCCGCCGAGGACGAGATTGCGGCTCTTCTGGCGTTTTTCCATCTCTTCACGGTCTTGCGGGGTCATCAGCCGATCCATCCTTGTGCAGCGGCGAAACGGTCGACGACCAATACGCCAAACAGAGCGAAGAGATAAACAATGCTGTAAGCGAACAAGCGCTTTTCAGGCTTCATCGCATCGCCTTCTACACTTTCGCGTAAACCCACCGGCAGCGAAAGCGCAAAGAATGCAAGCGTCAATGCGAGCGCGGCAATACCATAAATTGCGCCGGCCCCGCCGATGAACCACGGGCTAACTGAGAGCGGAACCATCAGCGCGGAATAGGCGATGATCTGGCGCCGGGTCGATTTCTCGCCCGCGACAACCGGCATCATCGGAATGCCCGCATTGGAGTAATCCATCTTCACAAACAGCGCGAGCGCCCAGAAATGCGGCGGCGTCCAGAAAAAGATGATGGCGAAGAGTAGCACGGGCATCAAAGTGACATCGCCGGTCACCGCGACCCATCCGATCATCGGGGGGAATGCCCCCGCGCCGCCGCCGATTACTATGTTTTGCGGTGTGCGTGGCTTCAGCCACATGGTGTAGATGACTGCGTAATAGACAATCGAAACGGCCAGGATTGCCGCCGCCAGCCAACCCACTGCAACGCCCATAATCATCACAGAAGCGCCCGAAAGCCCGATCCCGAAATCGCGTGCATCGACGCGCTGGATCCGGCCCGTTGGCAATGGGCGATCCGCGGTCCGCTTCATCTTGGCATCAATATCGGCTTCCCACCATTGGTTGAGAACCGCAGCGCCGCCTGCCCCCATCGCAATCGCGAGGATTGCAGTAAAACCAATCACCGGGTGGATCGAGCCAGGCGCAGCGAGCAATCCGCACAATCCGGTGAAGATCACCAGACGCAGCACGCCCGGCTTCGTCAGCGCGTAAAAATCGCGCCAATCAGCCGGAAGCGCTTGTGCCGATGCCGGAGCTGCAGGTGTTGTCACGCCTGTGGTCATTTCTGCCTTCTATTATGCGGTGAAGGGCGCAGGTTCTCGCCCGCGCCCTCCCCCAATCATATGTTGTGCCTCAGCGCTGACGCGCCCAGAACTTAGCCTAGCGCTTAAGACTTCGACGTCATGTGATCGTGATAATCGTGATGATCTTCGATCTTGGGAAGCGTTTCGAACTGGTGGAATGGCGGTGGTGAGGACAATGTCCACTCGAGCGTGGTTGCCCCCTCGCCCCAATAATTGCCTTCTGCCTTGCGGCCAGCAACCAGCGCATAGCCGATATTGACGAAAAAGATCAGCATCGAGAACGCCATGACATGATAGCCGTAAGAGCTGATTTCATTCCAATAGCTGTAAGCTGCGGTGAAATCAGGATAGCGGCGCGGCATGCCTTGTAGACCAAGGAAGTGCTGCGGGAAGAAGATGATGTTCACCCCGATGAAGAACAGCCAGAAATGCACATGGCTCAAGAATTCTGAGTGCCAGCGGCCGCTCATCTTCGGGAACCAATAATAGAAAGCTGCGAACAGAGAGAACACCGCACCCATCGAAAGCACGTAGTGGAAGTGCGCGACCACGAAATATGTGTCGTGCACAACGTCATCGATACCGCCATTAGCGAGATACACGCCCGTGACACCGCCAACGGTGAACAGGAAGATGAAGCCCAATGCCCATACCATCGGGGATTTGAACTCGATCGAGCCGCCCCACATGGTTGCGATCCAGCTGAAGATCTTCACGCCGGTTGGTACCGCGATGACCATTGTGGCTGCTGTGAAATACATCTTCGTATTCACGTCCATGCCGACCGTATACATGTGGTGCGCCCACACGACGAAGCCAACAACACCAATCGCAACCATCGCATAGGCCATGCCGAGGTAGCCGAAGACAGGCTTGCGGCTAAAGGTTGCAACAATCTGGCTGATCATGCCGAAGCCGGGCAAGATCATGATGTAAACCTCTGGGTGTCCAAAGAACCAAAACAGATGCTGGTAAAGCACCGGATCGCCGCCACCGGCAGGATCAAAGAATGTCGTGCCGAAATTACGGTCGGTCAGCAGCATCGTGATCGCAGCCGCCAGCACGGGAAGCGCCAGCAACAGCAAGAAGGCGGTGACCAGCATCGACCACACGAACAACGGCATTTTGTGCAAGGTCATGCCCGGCGCGCGCATGTTCAAAATGGTAGTAATGAAGTTGGTCGCACCAAGGATCGAACCAGCACCCGCCAAGTGCAGCGAGAAGATGGCAAAGTCGACCGCTGGCCCGGCAGAGCCCGTGGTCGATAGCGGCGCATAAACTGTCCAGCCTACGCCCGCTCCATTGCCGCCGATACCGCCTGGCACAAACATCGAGAACAGCAGCGAGCAAAAGCCTGCCACGGTCAGCCAAAACGAGATATTGTTCATCCGCGGGAAGGCCATGTCCGGCGCGCCGATCATCAGCGGCACGAACCAGTTACCAAATCCGCCGATCATCGCGGGCATAACCATGAAGAAGACCATGATCAGGCCGTGGGCTGTGATAAACACATTCCACATATGGAAATTGGCGTTGACGCTTGCCTCGCCGCCCATAAATTCGACCCACCATTGCAGATATTGGATGCCTGGCTCTGCCAGCTCCATCCGCATGACGCCCGAAATAGCACCGCCGATGATCCCTGCGAAGATCGCGAAGATCAAATAGAGCGTGCCGATATCCTTGTGGTTCGTCGACATGAACCAGCGAACGAAAAAGCCCGGCTTGTGATCCGCGTCATGCGCGTGATCGTCGGTATGAATGTCGAAACCTTCTGCGGTGGTAGCCATCTGTCTCTACTCTCTCGCTCTAAATTCTATTCAGCAGGCACTGCGTCAGCAGCGACCACTTCTGGAGTTGCTTCTTCGGTTGCATCTTCAGCTGTCTCTTCAGCAGCTTCTTCAGTTGCATCACCAGGTACGGTGCCGCCTTTCGAACGGATCCAATCTTCAAACTTGTCCATCGGCAAGACTTCGACGGCGATGGGCATATAGCCGTGCTTTACACCGCAAAGCTCAGAGCACTGGCCGTAATAGACGCCCGGCTCTTCAATCGTGAGCAGCCGCTCGTTGATGCGGCCAGGCACTGCGTCGAGTTTGAACCATAGCGCAGGCACGGCGAAGGAATGGATCACTTGCTTGGCCGTCGTTTGAAGCCGCAAAGGCGTTCCGACCGGCACAACCATGCGGTTGTTCACCTCAAGCTGCTCTGGACCATCCCAAGGCTGGGTGCCGTTTTCGCGAACACCATCATTGACCAAATCACGACCCGGCGAGTTGAGCATATAGGAAGTGAACTCAACGCCGTAGTCAGGATAGGAATATTCCCAATACCACTGCGCACCGGTTGCCTTCACTGTGATCGCATCGGCGGGCGGCGTTTCGTATTGTTTCGCAAGAAGAGAAATCGACGGCAGAGCTATACCGATCAGGATCAGTACCGGCACCAACGTCCAGATCACTTCAATCGCGGTGTTGTGAGTCGTTTTCGAAGGGTTCGGATTGGCGCGCTTGTTGTAGCGGATGATCACCCACAGCAGCAGGCCAAGGACGAACAGGCTGATGATCGCCATGATCCAGACTAGGCCGATGTGGAAACTGTTAGCAAATTCGCCCACTTCAGAAAATTGCTGCTGAACGTCGATGGCGCGATCAACCGGCATTCCGATGCCTTCGGTTGGCGTCATTGGCGTGTAAAGCGCCTCTTCAGCTGCCACTTCAGCGGCTTCTTCTTGTGCCATTGCTGCGCTTGGTGAAAGGGCCAACAGCCCCGTCCCAGCAGCCACCATGGCAAAGTTGTTGATCCGTTTTAGGGTTTTGCCCAAATTCATCAGACTAACGCTTCCTGCTTCGTTTTGTCCGCATTCCCAAAACCGTAACCGGCTCTTGAAATACATGTGTTGACGGCCGACATTTCTGTCAGCTTCGCCGCGCCTATAGGCCTGCTTGCTCAGCGCCTCAAGCGCTTCTAGGGATAAAAATACGCAATCAGGGATGATCCTGATGCAATTGCCGCTTTCGGGCGCCATGACAAGGTCTGTGATACACCATAATGAACGATGAAGACGTACTCTCTGAATTCCGCGGTTGCGGTGCCCTGCTCGAAGGCCATTTCGAGCTAAGTTCTGGACGCCGCAGCGCGCATTATCTGCAATGCGCTCGCGTTTTGATGAACCCCGAACGCGCTAGCAAACTGGCGATTGCACTCGCCCAAAAACTGCCGCGCGAGATAAGAAATTCGGTGGATATCGTGGTCTCCCCCGCGATGGGCGGGCTGATTATCGGCCACGAAATGGGCCGCGCGCTGGGCAAGGATGCTGTTTTTCTGGAACGGCCCGATGGCGAATTTCACCTCCGGCGCGGATTCGCTCTTGAGAAAGGCGCGAAGGTTTTGATGGTCGAAGATGTCGTCACCACCGGCCTATCCAGCCGCGAGGCTATTGCCGCTGTGGCCAAGGAAGGCGGCGAAGTTATCGCCGAGGTTTCGCTGGTTGACCGCTCGGGCGGCGAAGTTGATCTGGGCGTGCCCTTCATCTCGTTGATCGGGATCAATTTCCCCAGCTATGAACCCGATTCCCTGCCCGATGAACTGGCCGCGATTCCCGTAACCAAGCCGGGAAGCCGTAAGTAGATGGCCGCTCCCTTGCGATTGGGTGTGAACATCGATCACGTTGCGACGATTCGCAATGCGCGCGGCGGCGATCACCCTGATCCCGTGCGCGCGGCAGAAATTGTCGCCAGCGTTGGCGGGGACGGCATCACCGCTCATCTGCGCGAAGACCGTCGGCATATTCGCGACGAAGATCTGGCCCGCATACAAGAAGCGACCGATCTGCCGCTCAATCTGGAGATGGCCGCGACCGAGGAAATGCTCGCCATTGCCTTGCGTCACAGGCCGCATGCCGCCTGCATTGTTCCTGAAAAGCGCGAAGAACGCACAACCGAAGGGGGCTTGGATGCAGCAGGATTGCACAACAGCCTCGTGCCGATTGTCGACAGGCTGCATGATGCAGGCATCCGAGTATCGCTTTTCATCGAGGCGGATGAACGACAATTGGACGCAGCGATCCGCTTGCGCGCGCCCGTGGTCGAATTTCACACCGGCGAATATGCCCATGCACATTTGGATGGTGATAGTGAACGTATGGCATCTGAGCTAAAGCGCATTGCCGATATGTCCGCCCTTGCCGCCAAAAACGGGATCGAGCCGCATGCCGGGCATGGGCTGACCTTTGAAAATGTCCAACCAATCGCTGCCATTCCCCAATTGGCCGAACTTAACATTGGGCATTATCTGATTGGCGAGGCCGTCTTCACCGGACTTGAAAGCGCCGTGCGCCACATGCGCGAGCTGATGGACGAGGCGCGCTGAGCGATGGGCAAGCCCGCACCCGAGATTGCTCTGACGTCAAAGCAAAAGCTGTGGGCGCTGGCAGCCGTCATCCCGTTTCTGCTGAGCATCGGTTTCCTTGGCTATGCGCTCAATCAGAAACTGGTGATGGTGCTCGCCATCGCATGGCCCGCTTTGCAGATTTTCGGCTATGTTGGTGCGATTAGCCGCGCCAAGGGTGACTTTTCGCATCCATTGTGGATCAGTCAGGTGATGATCCATTGGATCGCTTTGGTGTTGATCGGTGCGATCGTTGGAGGAGTGGTATGAACGAACCCAAGAAACCAGTCTGGCCTCTCGTCTTGATGCTTATCTGGTATGGCGTGCTGCTGGCCGGCGTTGGTTTCGCAGCGCTCATCATTCTGTCGTTCGGGTCAGAAGCCTATCGCGGTGACGCTATTCCCATGGCAGAGTTTCTTCCCGTCCTAATTCCGTTGGTTCTCTTGGTGATCTGGATACTTGCGACAGTGCTGCTTTGGAACGCTGACAAGCGCAATTTTTCCTATGCACTGTGCGCGATAAGCGTCTTGCCGCTCTTCCTTTTCTTCTTCGGCTTCGGGCTTGGATTGTGATCATCGGCTTGGGATCAGACCTGTGCAATATCGAGCGGATCCAAAACTCGCTCGACCGGTTTGGCGAACGGTTTGAAAATCGCGTCTTCACCGATCTGGAACGCGCCAAGGCCCGCCGCCGCCCCTTCACCATTGCCGGCACTTACGCAAAACGATTTGCCGCCAAGGAAGCCTATTCCAAGGCCGTGGGCACAGGTTTTCGGCGCGGTGTCTTTATGAAAGACATCGGCGTGGTCAACGCGCCGTCCGGTGCGCCGACGCTGGCGCTTACCGGAGGTGCTGCAAAACGGCTTGCGGAATTGACACCCGATGGCCATGAGGTCACCGTTCATCTTACCCTCACCGATGATCACCCATGGGCGCAAGCCTTTGTGATTATCGAAGCGCACCCGATGTGAACAACAGGACCAATCAGGACTAACGTGACAGAACCGCTCAAAAATACAGCCTTTGAAGCTGCCAAAGCCGCAGAAGGCGACGACGATAAGGTCAATTGGTTTGCGGAATTTCGCGGGCTGGGTCTGATGTTGCTCGCGGTATTGGTGTTTCACAGCCTTGTCGCGAAACCCTTCTACATTCCCTCGACCTCGATGATGCCCGGACTGTTTGTGGGCGACCGCTTGGTGGTCAGCAAATATCCTTATGGCTGGTCGTGGTCTTCTGCCTCTTTTCATTTGCTGCCGCGCGGCGAATGGCGAATTATGGGATCAACCCCTGAATATGGCGATGTCGTTATCCCCGTTCACCCAGAGCGGGACGAGGATTACATCAAGCGCGTTGTCGCTTTGCCCGGCGACCGGTTCGAAGTGCGCGACGGACAGATCATCTTGGACGGCACGCCCGTCCCCCAAGAAGTCGTGCCCGCGGTGCGCATCCCCTACGAGCCGCAACTTTTGTGCAACGGGGCGCCGTGCCTTGATGATTTTGCGCGCTATCAAGTTCGCCAGCCCGACGGTTCGCAGATTTACGAGCCGCCGACCTATCGCGAGACTTTGCCCAATGGCGCGTCCTATCTGATTATTGACCATCTGCGCGGCCAGCCGCTCGACAATTTCGCGGAGATCACCATCCCTGATGGGCATGTGTTCGTGATGGGCGACAATCGCGACCATTCAGCCGACAGCCGTGAGCTGGTCAGCCCCAATGGATTGGGCGGCCCGATCCCGCTTGAAAATGTTGGCGGGCGCGCAGAGTTCATCACATTCTCGCTCGACGGATCGGCGACGTGGAATCCGCTCAGCTGGTTCAACGCAATGCGCGGGGACAGAGCGTGGTCGACCTTGCGCCCTGCCCTTCCTGAAACGGAAAGCGAATAGAGGGCGAGCGGCACGATGGCTCGCAAGTTTCTCTGGATCATCGCCGCGCTGATCATCCTTGTGATGGGCGCGCTGCTTGCGCTGCGCATTTGGGGGCAAGAGCTGGCTGCGATCGCCTTTGTTCCCAGCGAAGATTTCGTCGAGCAAAGCCCGCTTGAACAAAACGCTTATGAGGATCCGGCACTTTGGTATTCGCGGCCGGGCATTGGCGTTAGCGATCCGGCGCGCTGGCAACCGGCAGTGCGCGGAGAGGAAGCGTCGCCGCCCCAACCCTCGCCCACACCAGCAGACACATCACTGCCATCGCATGCGGTCTT
>CALLIO010000120.1 GCA_938009055.1 uncultured Altererythrobacter sp. | reverse complement strand
AGCTTTGAGCGCGATCCCCACTGCGCCGCGCACCAGCAGCTCGCCGCCCACGGCAAGGCCGATAAGCCCGCCAACAATCATCAGAATCATGGAAAGTGTCATGGGGGAGCGCCTAAACTATCTTGCAGTGCCTAGCCACCCACGCCCTCCGCCCTTCCACCCGGATTTTGCCGGAAACTATTCCCGGTGGAAGGGCGGAGGGTGCGGGTGGCTCAGCGAACTATAAAAGGCTCGCCTGCGCCACCGGAGCAAAACTATGGCGATGCAATGGCGTGGGGCCAAATTCGCGCAAAGCCGCCATATGCGCTTTTGAGCCATAGCCCTTATTGCTCTCCCAGCCATATTGCGGATGTTTTTGAGCGGCTGCGATCATAATCCTGTCACGCCATTCCTTTGCCACGATAGAAGCCGCAGAGATCGCTGGCTCGCTCCCGTCACCGCCCACGATCGCGCGCGCAGGCCAATTCCAACCTTCGCGCCTGCCAGCGGGCGTCATATTGCCATCGATAATGATGTCAGCTGGGTTGCTTCCCATCACCTTGCACAGCCGCGCAACCGCCTGCGTCATCGCTTCCAATGTGGCTTGTAATATGTTGATTTCATCAATCTGGGCTGGCTCAACCACGCCCACTGCCCATGCGCAGCTTTGCCGGATTTGTACGTCCAGCACTGCGCGGCGTTTCGATGAAAGTTTCTTGGAGTCCGCCAAACCGCTTGGCGCACTCTTGCCAAGAACAACAGCGCCCGCCACTACAGGACCGGCAAGCGGGCCCCTCCCCGCCTCGTCCACCCCTACGGTGAAATTCTCGGCACCAATCAACGCTTCAGGAGTTCCACACAGCATGACGCACTCTTTCAAAACCGCCGCCATCCTATCGCTTCCAGCGCTGATGCTCGCAAGCTGCAGCGCTGCGCAAGGTGGGGATAGTCCCGCAATGAGCGAAGCGGCCTTTACCACCGAAGAGCAAGGCACGTTCAACGAAGGCTGGGCGATGGCTTTCGTGCCGGGAACGCAGGTGCTGGCTGTGACTCAAAAATCGGGCGAGATGTTTGTGCTGAACACTGCAGACGCGTCACAAGTGGCTGTAAGCGGCCTGCCAGAGGTTGCCTATGGCGGTCAGGGCGGATTGGGCGATGTCGCTTTTCTGGAAAGCGAAAGAGCAGATAGCGTGGGATCGCGCACGATCTACATCAGCTATGCCGAAACGGGCGGCAGCGATGGCGAATATTACGGCGCAGCTGTGGCCAAGGGCATGCTCAATTGCGCGACTTCTTGCGCAGTAGAGGGACTGGAAGTGATCTGGCGGCAATCGCCCAAAACATCGCGGCGCGGACATTACTCGCATCGTCTGCTGTTCTCACCCGACGAGCAACATCTCTATATCGCATCCGGCGATCGTCAGGAGCTGGAGCCTGCGCAAGACAATTCGAACACTCTGGGCACCGTCGTAAAACTCAATCTGGATGGTTCGCCCGCAGCTGACAATCCGTGGGCCGACAAGCCAGCGCCCACCAACCAGATCTGGTCGTGGGGCCATCGCAATATCCTAGGCATGGATTGGGATGCAGATGGGCGCTTGTGGGAAATCGAGCATGGCCCGGCTGGCGGCGATGAACTCAACATCGTAAAAAGAGCGGCCAATTACGGCTGGCCCACGCGCTCAAACGGCGATCATTATTCGGGCAAGGACATTCCCGACCACACCGCCGATGATGGCTTTGTGAAACCCGTGGCCGATTGGACGCCGGTAATCGCGCCGGGCGATATGCTGATTTATCGCGGCGATATGTTTGAGGGATGGAAAGGCAATGCGCTGATCGCGGGTCTTGGCAGCTCTTCGCTTGTTCATATCGATCTCGACGGGGAAAGCGCTTCGGAGGCGGATCGCTATGCGCTGGGCGGCAACCGCCTGCGCGCCTTGGCAGAAGGGCCCGATGGCGCTTTGTGGGTGCTGGAGGATGGCGAAGGCGGCAAGCTGCTGAAACTTAGTAGGTAGAGTTGGCGATGAAGACTTAGCGAACGAAACCAAAGGTTTCGCAAAGCCGACCGGCCGCCCGCAGCCGCGCGGACTTGTCCTCGAGCGGCGAGGAAATCGGAATGAGCGCGCGGGCTGGCACGGCAATCTATCAGCGATCAAAGACTAATTTTATCGACTTGCGCGTCCAACGCTCCTATCCGCTGCGCCTCTTATGGCGAGCATCATTCCTCTTTCCCAAGCTAAGCCCGATATGATCGAGGCATTGCTCGACCGTGCCTTCGGGCCGGACCGCTTTGCGCGCACGGCATACCGCATCCGCGAGGGGACCGATTGGCTTGAGGCTTTGAGCTTTGCCGCACTCGACGAGGATGATTTGCTCGTGGGCACGATCCAGGTCTGGCCGGTTGCGCTGACCGATCCTGATGGGCGCCCTTATCCGCTTTTGATGATTGGACCCGTCGCCGTTGTGCCCGAACGCCAAACCGAAGGTTTCGGCAAGGCGCTGATGCTGGCGAGCTTAGAGGCGGTCGGCGATCCAGCGGCTCTTCCCCAAGTGCTGATCGGTGATCCGGAATATTACGAGCGTTTCTTTGGCTTTAGCGCAGCGCATACGGGCAGCTGGCATTGCCCTGGCCCCAATGATCCAGCCCGCTTGCTGGTGCGTGCGGCGAACCCCGCGGTTTTGCCAACAGAGGGCATGCTCGGCCCGTGGACTGCCGAAACGCAGGAAGCGGCCAAGGCAAGCAAGTAACACGCTACCCCCAGCTAAGTGACCGTGCCTATCGTGCGAAGGGTTGCGCCTGCCCCACCCCCTCTGGCATTTCACGTTTCACCAATGCCTTACGATCCGCCGCCCTATCTCGCTGAACTCTCGCTCGCCCAAGTGGCAGAGCAGGTTGCACAGCGCCAATTGCCGCCCGTTGAAAGCTGGGAGCCTGAGCGCGAGGGCGACAGCTTTATGCAGATATTGCCCGACGGGACTTGGCTGCACGAAGGATCTCCAATCCGGCGCGAGGCGATGGTGCGCGCCTTTGCCAGCCTGCTAAAGCGCGATGAGAGCGGCCAGCATTGGCTTGTCACGCCGTTTGAAAAGCTCACCATTGCGGTGGATGACGCGGCCTTTATCGCGGTCGACGCGGCTGAGAAGGATGGTGACATTGCTTTCCGCCTCAACACTGATGAGCTGGTAGTCGCTGGGCCCGATCATCCGATCCGCGCAGCCGGCAATGCAGAAACGCCCGCAATCTATATCCACGTGCGCCATGGCTGCGAAGCGCGCCTGAACCGCAGCACTTGGGGTCAATTGGTCGAGATCGCATTGGCGCAATCGGGCGGTGCTGAGGTCACAAGCGGCGGCGAAACTTATCCGCTGGTGCCGCAATGAGCGATTTGACCGCCCAGCTCACCCGCGCGCTAGCAGATGGGCACAAGCACGAACTTTCCGGCCTGTTGAGCGATGCGCGCTTCGCAGAGCATGACACACCAGCTGCCGCCGCTGTGCTGATCGCCGTGACGCAAAGGCCCCAGCCCACCGTCATCCTCACCCAGCGCCCGCAGGCAATGCGCAGCCATCCTGGCCAAGTCGCTTTTCCGGGCGGCAAGATTGATCCCGGCGAAGATGCGATTGCGGCCGCTCTGCGCGAGGCGGATGAAGAACTCGCCCTGCCTCCTGCCAAGGTACAAGTCATTGGCGCGACCGACCGTTACCAGACCGGTACGGGTTTCGACATTACGCCCGTTCTCGGCACCGTCCCGCCCGACCTTGCGCTCACGCCCAATCCGGCTGAGGTCGACGCGTGGTTCGAAGCCCCACTCGACCTGCTGCTATCGCGCGAACCGTGGGAGGAGCATGAGGCGTTCTGGAATGGCAAGATGCGGCA
>CALLIO010000119.1 GCA_938009055.1 uncultured Altererythrobacter sp. | reverse complement strand
GAGCACCCAACCGGCGGGCGCTGACTGGATAAAGCGCAAGGTCGCGTCCAAGCTTGATCCGCCATGCGTGCTCGTGTGTGCGCCCAAGAAGAAATCGGAAACCAGCCCCAGCCATGCGGCATCGACGGGAAAGCCCGCTTTGGAGCGCGTCCAGCATGCCTCCATTCCGTTCTCCTCATCAGCAATGGCGACGCGGCGTTCGACTTGTCCGATCAGATTGTCATCAAAGCCATTGTGGTCAAACGGTTTCTCTTCGCAATCCTCAGGCGGGGGAACTTGTGGCATTTTCGCGAAGATGTGTTGCTCGCTGGGCTCGCGCGCGCCGAGAGCTGCACTGATCCGGTGGGTAGGGCGGCCATTCATCGCCATGCTGCCCATCCATTGACCGATCGAGCGACCGCCGCCGCATTGCTCGACTTCGACCGTCAGCTCTTCTGCATGCTGGGTGGGCGAGAGGAATTGCATATTGATCCACAAAAGCGGCATCTCGCTGGCCAGCTCCAGCGCGTCGATCATCGCGCCCATCGCTACGCCGCCCATTACATGCGCTGCGCCCTCTGGACCCACGGTGGCCGGGCGGGTGACGGGGAGGATGTATTTGCCGTCAGAAGGCCCATAGCTATCGGCGGGAACAACGCGCCAGAAGGGGTGGTTGGCGATGGTCATTGGCTTGTTCCTTCTTTTTTTGAGCTCGCTAACGCTCGCGCCGTGCCAGCCCGCACCCACCGCCCTTCCACCCGGATTATCACGCCGGGTTACTTTCCGGGTGGAAGGGCGGAGGGCGTGGGCGGCATGGCCAAGAGGGCCGCGCGGACGCGCAGGCCCGCACCCAAGCTAAAGCTTAGGCCCTATAACTTCGGCAACGTCACGCCGCGCTGGCCCATATATTTGCCCGCGCGGTCGGCATAGCTCGTCTCGCATGGCTCGTTCCCTTTGAGGAACAGGAATTGGCACGCGCCTTCATTGGCGTAGATTTTTGCAGGCAGCGGCGTGGTGTTGGAAAATTCCAGCGTCACATGGCCTTCCCAGCCCGGCTCAAGCGGAGTGACATTCACGATGATCCCGCAGCGCGCATAGGTCGATTTGCCGAGGCAGATCACCAGCACATCTTTTGGGATGCGGAAATATTCCACTGTGCGCGCAAGGGCGAAGGAATTGGGCGGAATGATGCAGCAATCGGTGTCGCGGTCGACGAAATTGCGCGGGTCAAATTCTTTGGGGTCAACCACGCTGCTGTCGACATTGGTGAAGATTTTGAACTCGGGTGCGACCCGCGCGTCATAGCCGTAAGAGCTGAGCCCGTAAGAGATGCAGCCATCGCGTCTTTGCGCCTCCACAAACGGCTCGATCATGCCGGTGCTTTGCGCTTGTTCGCGGATCCATTTGTCTGAGAGAATCGCCATACAAGGACGATTCCAGAACCGCGCGCGGGGGGCAAGCGAGCGGGAAAACTAATTGTGCCTATTTGATCTTGGACGCACCCAATTGCGGGTTCATCGCGGCAATATGGTTGAGCCATTTCTTGGGGCGGCGCAGCATCTTCTTGGGATATTCGACCTTAATCCCCACGATCTGCGCAACCGCGCCGACAAAATGGATGCAATTGCGGCTGTCGAGGCTGTAATATTTGCCCGGAGCATCGCGCCATTTCTTCATCTCCGCCACGATCCGGTGATATTGCGCATCGCTGATCGTGACGGTGAAATGAATGTTGGTCTTCTTCAGATATTTGGGCTTTTCGATCGAGATATCATGCGTCACTGGGCCGTTGAGGATCGCGGTCGAAACCTTCTTCGCGGTGAAGCCATAATTCTCGTTGATCTTGGTGCCGTTGCTCTCCAGCTCGCCGGTTAGCGATATGAAAGTGTGCGGATAGCGCCCGACGAAGAGCGATCCGTTGAAGCTGTGAAAGCTCAATTGCACATCGGCAAGGGCCGGCGTTGTCCAGCTTAGCGATAGCAGCGCAGCAAGAAGGGTGATGAGGCGGATCATGGCCGGAGAGCTTTTAACGGCGAGGGGCCGCTGTCTGCAAGCAAACTTCGTTTAACCGGCGAGCAAACTCGCATTGCCGCCGGCTGCTGTTGTATCCGTGCAGCTGACCCGCTCGGTCGCAAATCGGGTGACGTAATGCGGCCCGCCTGCTTTGGGGCCAGTGCCCGACAAGCCTTCCCCGCCAAAGGGCTGGCTTTCCACCACCGCGCCGATCTGGTTGCGATTGACATAAAGATTGCCAACCTTGGCGCGTGCTTCAACCAATGCGCGGGTCGCCGCGATCCGACTGTGCAGACCAAGGGTTAGGCCGTATCCGGTCGCATTGATATCATCCAAAACTTGGTCCAAATCTTGGGCTTTGAAGCGGGCGACGTGGAGTATGGGTCCGAACTGTTCACTCTCTAGATCGGCGATGGAATCGATCTCGATTATTGTCGGCGGCACGAAAGTCCCCTTCGCGCATTCGGGTGGCAAATCAGCCTGGATCACTATGCGGCGCTCAGCTCGCATTGCAGCAATATGGCCTTCAAGCGAGGCTTGCGCATCGGCGTCAATGACCGGCCCAACATCACTTGCCAAATCTGCCGGATCACCAATCCCCAACGCGGCCATCGCGCCCTCGATCATGGTCAGCACGCCATCGGCAATATCCTCTTGCAGATAAAGTACCCGCAATGCCGAACAGCGTTGGCCCGCGCTTTGAAAGGCGCTTGCGACACAATCACGCACAACTTGTTCGGGCAAAGCAGACGAGTCGACGATCATCGCATTGAGCCCGCCTGTCTCCGCGATCAGCGTGGCAATCGCTCCATCGCGCGCAGCAAGTGTGCGGTTGATTGTTTGTGCTGTCGAAGTCGAGCCGGTGAAGGCGACCCCGCAAATGTCAGGATGCGCAGTCAGCGCAGCGCCCACAGCGCCATCGCCCGGCACAAGCTGTAAAGCCTCTTCAGGAATGCCCGCATCATGGCACAATTTCACGGCCAACGCGGCGATCAGCGGGGTTTGCTCCGCCGGTTTGGCGAGCACTGTGTTGCCAGCGGCGAGTGCAGCAGCAGCAGGGCCAATGAAGATCGCGAGCGGGAAATTCCATGGGGAAATGGTAGCGAAGACGCCTCGCCCATGCAGCCGCAAAATGTTCTCCTCACCCGTGGGGCCAGCAAGCATTTGCGGCGAAGAGAAGAGCCTGCGCGCTTCAGCCGCATAATAGCGCAGAAAGTCGACCGCTTCGCGCAATTCGGAGATCGCATCGGGCAAGGTCTTGCCTGCCTCGCGCTGGCATAGAGAGAAGAATTCAGCGGAATAGGCTTCGAACAAATGGGCGGCTTTTTCCAACCTTTGCGCGCGCTCTTCGCCGCCAATCGCATCCCATTGCGGTTGATAGGCAGCAGCGCGGCCGACCGCAGCATCAATCTCGCCCTTGGTCATGGGCAGGCATTGGCCGACAATATCTTCGCGGTTTTGCGGGGAGGTGATCGCATAGCCCTTGCCGCTTGCCGCACCATCGCTGCTTGCAGGTGCCGCTTGCCATTGCACAGTCGCCATTTCGCTTTGCCGCATGGCCCATGCTTGGCGGATTGCGGGGTCGGTAATGTCGGTCCCGGCGCTGTTTTGTCGGGGGCTGAAAATATCGCAAGGCAAGGGGATAGTCGGATTGCGCT
Source organism: uncultured Altererythrobacter sp. (assembly GCA_938009055.1). Lineage (GTDB taxonomy): Bacteria > Pseudomonadota > Alphaproteobacteria > Sphingomonadales > Sphingomonadaceae > Erythrobacter. The sequence continues at coordinate 9,876 of CALLIO010000119.1, read as the reverse complement.
TGGGCTCCATCGCCGCAAGCTCTGTGACCGGATCGCCGGTCATTTCTGAAACGGGGATAGCGGCATCCGCCATCCGGTTCACAAAGCTGGTGTTCGCCCCGTTTTCGAGCAGACGCCGCACGAGGTAAGCGAGCAGTTCCTTGTGCCCCCCAACCGGCGCGTAAATCCTGACCGGCGTGCGTTCATCGCCTTCGATCGCGGCGAGCGCGTCATAGACTTCCTCGCCCATGCCATGCAGCCGCTGGTATTCGAAAGGTTTGCCGCCCGAAAGCTCCTTCACCGCCGCAACTGTATAAGCGTTATGCGTTGCGAAGGCAGGGCGGATGACGCCCGAATATTCGAACAGTCGAGCGGCGCAAGCGAGGTAGGAAACATCAGTGCCGCGTTTGCGGGTGAAGATCGGATAGTCGCTATAGCCGCCGACCTGACTGACCTTAATCTCGCTATCCCAATAGGCCCCTTTGACCAGCCGCACGAAAAGCTGGCGGCCATATTTGCGCGCTAGCTCAGCCACCCAATCGCACAGCGGCAGCGCGCGTTTTTGGTAAGCTTGCAGCGCCATGCCAAAGCCGTGCCATTGGCTGCCATCAGGCCGCGTGAACAGCGTATCGTCAGCCACCAAAGCCTCGATAATATCTAAGCTCAGCTCCAGCCTTTCGGCTTCTTCTGCATCAATCGTGAAGTGAATGTCCGCATCGCGCGCCTTTGCGGCCATTGCGGCCACGACAGGCACCAGATCGGCAATGACTTGCGCGCGGTGCAGCGCGTCATATTTGGGATGGAGCGCGGAAAGCTTGACCGAAATCCCCGGCGAGCGCGCCATACTGTCTGCGCCGTCATTGGCCTTCGCTTCAATCGCCAACCGGTCGAGCGCTGAATGATAGCTTCGCGCATAGCGCGCCGCGTCATCATAAGTCATCGCTGCCTCGCCCAGCATGTCGAAACTGTGGGTGAGGCCATGCTTGCGTTCAGGTGCGGCGCGGGTCAGCGCTTCGTCAATGTCGCGACCAAACACGAATTGTCCGCCAAGGATACGCATCGCTTGCAGGGTGGCGGTGCGAATGACTGGTTCGCCCAAACGCCCAACAGTGCGCTTCAGCGTTGCGCCCATGCCGCGCTGGTGCGCATCGGGAGGGTCGAGCACTTCGCCTGTAAGCATCAGCGAAAATGTCGCGGCATTGACGAAGGTGGAGGAGCTTTCGCCCAAATGTTCGCTCCAGTCGATATCGCCGATCTTGTCCTTGATTAAGAGGTCAGCGGTTGCCGCATCGGGCACGCGCAGCAGCGCTTCGGCAAGGCACATCAGCGCGATGCCTTCCTCTGTGTCGAGGCCAAATTGCTGCAAGAATGCGTCGATCCCGCTGGCCTTGCGCGTGCGCGCGCCCTCGATCAGCTTAGCGGCGAGTTTTGATGCCTGAGGGTGGATCGCGCTGGCTTGCGCGGCCTGCGCCATGCGCCGTGCGGAACACGCATTCTCCTCCGCGCGGTAATCAGCGCGCAGGGCAGAGCGGTTTATCGCTGTATCGGTGATCGCATTGGGGGGCATGGATCGCGACTCCATCAGCTGTGGAACTCAGCTCGATCTGAACCTAGTTTCACTTGCAATCAAGCCTGAAAATGATCCGGGAATTGAGCAGACTAGGCGAGCAGGCGCTTTGCCACAGCGTCCAATTTCGCCAGCAGCGCCGGATCATGCTTGTCGGGCGCGGTAATCACGGCATCATCGAGCGCGCAGTCGATGGGTGAAGCCTCGCGCGCATTTGGGAGTGCGGCGATAAATTCGCGCAGCATCGCGCGGGCAAGCTCGCCGTTCTGCTGCATTTGCGCTACGACTTGCGCCACATCAACTTCATCCCCTTCGCGCCAGCAATCATAATCGGTCGCCATCCCGATCAAGGCATAGGGCAGCTCTGCTTCGCGCGCGAGCTTGGCCTCGGGCATGGCGGTCATGCCGATGATATCTGCGCCCCATTGGCGGTACATATGGCTTTCCGCGCGGGTAGAGAATTGCGGGCCTTCCATCGCTAGATAGGTGGCGCCGGTCGACGATTTACCGCCTGCCGCCGCGATTGCCTTGGCGGCCATATCCGAAAGCCGCGGACAGACCGGATCAGCCATCGAGACATGGGCGACAAAGCCGCTGCCGAAATAGCTCGATGCGCGCCCTTTGGTGCGGTCGATGAACTGTTCGGCAATGGCGAATTGGCCGGGCGCTATCTCTTCGCGCAGGGAGCCAACCGCGCTGATCGCCAAAATATCGGTGCAGCCAGCGCGTTTGAGCACGTCAATATTTGCACGCGAATTCAGCTCGCTTGGCGAGACACAGTGCCCGCGTCCGTGGCGGGGAAGAAAGCGCAATTGCACATCGCCAATCCGCCCGCACAAAACCTCGTCAGAGGGCTTACCCCAAGGCGAGGAAATCGCTATCCATTGCGCGTCCTCCAATCCTTCAAGCGCATAAATGCCCGAGCCGCCGATTACGCCCAATGTCCAGCCAGATGCCATTTTTCTCAATTCCAACTCATGCCGCTTCGTTCGAGCCGGATTAGCCCGAAATTTGCAGCAGCGATAGCGTCTTCAACTCCGCCTGCAACCAAGGCACATCTTTCACCTAGCTAACTAAGTTGGTGATTGCCTTTGCCGCGCATTCGGTTCAATCTTATTTCAACGAAGTTTGATTCTGAAACGAGAGGTTCCCATGACTACGCAATATAAAAACCTGATCAACGGTAAGATGGTGGATACGGGCGAGTGGCTCGATGTCGTCAATCCCGCGACCGAAGAAGTGATTGGTCAAGTGCCTGCTTGTGGTGCTGCTGAGCTTGACGAGGCGGTTGCAGCGGCCCGCACGGCGTTCAACAGCTGGAAGAAAACCTCTTTCGACGAGCGCCGCGAAGCCTTGGGCAAAATTGCTAAGGCAATCTCCGACAATGCTGAGGAACTCTACCGGCTCCTCACCAGCGAGCAGGGCAAGCCGCATGAGCAAGCCAAGCAGGAAATCATGGGCGCGTCCTATATGGTTGCGGCACAGGCCCAACTGGATCTTGATGACGAGATTTTCCAGGATGATGAGAAGGAATCGATCCGCACACGCCGCGTACCGGTTGGCGTTGTCGGCGGGATTGTGCCGTGGAACTTCCCTGTTTCGATGGCGGTGCAAAAGATTGTCCCAGCCATGCTTGCAGGCTGCACGATCATCCTTAAGCCTTCGCCATTTACTCCAATCACCACTCTGCGGATTGCAGAGCTGATTGCGGACGCAGCGCCTCCAGGTGTCGTTAATATCATCACCGGCGAAGATAGCATTGGGCCGCTGATTACATCGCATCCCGATATCGACAAGATCACCTTCACCGGCTCGACCGCAACGGGCAAGAAAATCATGGAAGGCGCATCTGCCGACCTTAAGCGTATCACGCTCGAGCTGGGCGGCAATGACGCCTCGATCGTCCTGCCCGATGCAGACCCTAAGAAAGTCGCCGAGCAATTGTTCTGGTCGAGCTTTATGAATGCAGGCCAGATCTGCATCGCCGCCAAGCGCGTCTATATCCACGAGGATATCTATGACGAACTGAGCCAAGCGATTGCTGACTATGCAGCGCAAGTGAAGGTCGGCGATGGTTCGGAACAAGGCACAGGCGTTGGCCCGATCCAGAACAAGAAGCAGTATGAGCGCGTGCTCGAGCTGATCGAGGATGCCAAGGACAAGGGCTATAAATTCCTGACCGGCGGCGAATCCGATCCGTCTGGCACAGGCTATTTCGTGCCGCTCACCATCCTCGACAATCCGCCAGAAGATGCGCGGATTGTGGCTGAGGAGCAGTTTGGCCCGGTCATGCCGCTGATGAAATTCTCTTCAGAAGAAGAAGTGATCGAGCGTGCGAACAATTCCGACTATGGCCTGGCCGGTGCTGTTTGGTCGGCCGATGCGGACAAAGCGGTTGAGATTGCTGAAAAGCTGGAAACGGGCACCGTTTGGGTCAACCAGTTCCTCAAGCTCACCCCGCACACACCGTTTGCCGGACACAAGCAATCCGGCTTTGGCGCGGAATATGGCAAAGAAGGCCTCTTGGAATTTACCTATCCGCAGGTCATTATGGTCAATAAGCAGAACGCTCCGGCGTAAGGCAACAACCATAGACAAAAGGTGGCTCTGATGGATCGCAAAGACGGCTCGATTTCGCGGCGCGAGTTTACAGCCATGGCGGCGCTTTTAGGCGGGGTCAGCATTGCTGCCCCCGTTAGCGCGCAAAGCTTTGGCAGTATTATGGGCTCGGCCAAGAAGGTTCTTAAGGCTGCATCCTATTCGGATGAGGAGATGAAAGTCTTCTTCGACCAGATGAGCAATGATATGGATCGCAAGAATCCGGTGGCAGGGATGGACAATCCCTATGGCCAGCGGCTTGCGGCCTTGACCAAGGGATTGAACCGTTATGACGGGCTCGATCTCGATATTAAAGCCTATCTGGTTAAGGACGTAAACGCCTTTGCGATGGCCAATGGCACGATCCGTATCTTTGCTGGCCTGATGGACGAGTTCACTGACGATGAAGTGCGCTATGTTATCGGCCACGAGATTGGCCATGTGAAGCGCGAGCATACCAAGAAGCGGATGCAAGGCGCATTGCAGCGCGATGCTGCGCTGAGCGTTGCGGGCACTGCGAATAGCCGGGCGAAGCGCATCGGCAATTCGGAATTGGGCAAGTTCTTTGGCGATGTTGTGACAGCTCAGCATTCCCAAAAGCACGAGCGGCAGGCCGATGACTATGCCTTCGCCTTTATGGAGGACAAGGGCTACGATTCGCAGGCCTGTGTCACCGCGCTTGAGAAGTTGGTCGGCATGAGCGGCCCCAGCGATGGGTTGCCATGGACCAAAACGCACCCAAGCCCTGCTGCACGCGCCAAGCGAATGCGCAAGAAGATTAAGGATTGATCACGCGCTTTGAGGGGAGCGCCTGATGCAGCAATGGCAATTGGGTGAGGCAAGGATCACGGCAGTGGTCGAGCAAGCCCTGTCGATGGACGGGCTTATTTACAAAGCGAAGCCTGATGTGTTGGCGGATATAGCCTGGCTGTCCCCGCATTATGTTGACGCAGACGGCAGCCTGCTTGGCCTTGTCCAATGCTTTGTGGTGGAGCTGGACGGCAAGCTGACCGTCATCGACACATGCGTTGGCGATCACAAGGATTTGCCCAGCGATCCAGCCTGGCATCAAAAAGCTTTCGGCCTGCTGGAAAAGTTCAAAGCGGCAGGCTTTGATCCAGCCAGCGTTGACCTTGTTTTGTGCACGCATCTTCACCTCGATCATGTCGGGATCAACACGCGTTTGGAGGATGGGCGTTGGGTGCCGACTTTCCCCAATGCGCGCTATCTCTTCGCCCGCGATGAGTATGAATATTGGAAGGCGGAGGCCGAGCAAGAGCCGGTTGATCCCAAGACATTGGAAAAGCCGTTTGATCGCTACCGCGCCGGATTTCAGGCGACTCAGCGCATGGTTCATCAGCAATCGGTTGAGCCGGTGGTCGCAGCGGGGTTGGCCGAGCTGGTCGATACGCACAATGAACAAGAGTGCGAACCCTTACCCGGCATCACCCTTGTCCCGACCCATGGCCACACACCCGGCCATGTCAGCGTGGAGATCGCATCGGGCGGGGCCAAGGCGCTCATCACGGGCGACAGTTTCCACCACCCCTGTCAGATTGCGCGCGCTGAATGGGCGACGGTGGCCGATCATGACCGCGAAGCCTCGACCGCGACACGCCAGCGGGTTTTGCGCGAATTGGCCGGAACCGACACGCTGATGCTCGGCACACATTTTGCCGAGCCTTCAGGCGGCACAATCGCACGTGATGGCGATAGCTATAGGTTGAAAACATGATTTCCGCAGAAGAGCTTACTTCAGGCTTGGCGCGCGCAATGCAACGCGCTGGCTATGGCGCTCCAGTCCAATTGGAGCGGCTGACTGGCGGGGCAACGATGGAAAGCTGGCGCTTTTCAGTGGGTAATGAAGCGTTTGTTTTGCGCCGCGCGCCTTCGCTCGAATTTATGGAAGGGCGCCCCTTTGGCCATGATGTGGAAGCAGCGGTGATCCGCGCCGCGTATGGTGCAGGCGTTACCGCGCCTGAAGTGGTTGCTGAATTGCAAGGCGATGACGGAATTGGTTCGGGCTTTGTCATGCGCGCGCTGCCTGGCACGCCCAATCCCAAAGAGATTTTGGCGATGGAGGACGCGGCAGGATTGCTGCGCCAATTGGCGGGCGATCTGGCCAAGGTGCATTCGATTGGGCGCGATCAATTGCCTGACGCTGTGCCGGTCATGAATTACCGCGAGGTGATTGCCGATTTCCGGGTCCAGTTCGAAGAGGCTGGCGGCGACCGCCCAATCATTGCGCTGGGCATCAAATGGCTAGAGGACAATTGCCCCGATGAATGCGCGCCAGCGCTCATCCATGGCGATTACCGGCTTGGCAATTTTCTTGCCGAGGATAGCAAGCTAACTGGCGTGCTCGATTGGGAGCTGGCGCATTTCGGCGACCCTCATGAAGATCTGGCGTTCGGCTGCTTGGCTGTGTGGCGCTTCGCGCGATACGACCGGCCTGCGCTGGGGCTGGGCAGTCTTGAAGAGTATTTCGCAGGATACGAGGCTGCGGGCGGCGTGAAAGTTGATCGCGCGCGCTTCCGCTATTGGACGATCCATCGCACTGTATGGTGGGCGCTGGGTTGCCTCAAATGCGCGAAAAGCTGGCGTGATGGATCAGACCGTATGCTGGAGCGCGCGGTCATCTCGCGCCGGACCAGCGAGCAGGAACTCGATCTGCTGATGCTGCTGGAGGAGGATGCGCCGGAGGAGGAGCGGGCCGTCAAAGTAGATGCGCCCATCGAAGCCACTGAAATGGGCGAGGCAAGCAATGGCGAGATTGCGACTGCGATTTCGGAATGGCTCGCGACCATTAAGGATCAGATGAAGGGCCACGACCGCTTCCAATTGGCTGTCGCGCGTAATGCGCTAGGCATGATTGCGCGCGATGATGCGCTTCTGCCGGAAAGCACCAGTAGCGAACTGGCAGAAGCAATCTTGAGCGGCGAAGAATCGCTGGCCTCTGCTTCATTGCTGGCGGATTTGAAACAGGCCGCATTGGATAAGCTTAGCGCTGATGTGCCAAAGTATCCCGCGCTCGCTGTTGCGCGCAAGAAATGGACTGGAGACAACTAAATGGACTTCGCAATTGAACCCGCCCTTCAGGCCTACTTGCAAGAACTCGACGCCTTTATAGATGCCGAGATCAAGCCGCTTGAGCAGCAGGACGACAATATCCGTTTCTTCGATCACCGCCGCGAGGATGCACGCACCGATTGGGAACGCGAAGGCCTGCCGAATGAGGACTGGGAAGCGCTTTTGAAAGAAGCCACCGCGCGCGCTGACAAGGCGGGCCATTGGCGTTTCTCCGCGCCCAAGAAATATGGCGGCAAGGATGGCTCCAACCTATGGATGGCGGTCATCCGCGAGCATTTCGCTGCAAAAGGTCTTGGCCTCCACAATGATCTGCAAAACGAGCACAGCATCGTGGGCAATTTCCCTTTTGTGGCGATGTTCGAGCATTTCGGGACGCAAGAGCAGCAGGATGAATTCATCCTTGGCGGGTTTGATCGCACCCGCCGTGTCGCCTTTGGCCTGACCGAAGCCGAACATGGCTCTGACGCCACCCATATGGAAACCGCTGCCGTGCGCGAGAGCCGCGACGGAGTTGATGGCTGGCTCATCAATGGCGAGAAAATGTGGATCACCGGCATGCACAAAGCCTCCCATTGCGCGGTCTTTGCCCGCAGCAGCGGCGAGGCAGGTGAGGCCAAGGGGATCACGTGTTTCCTCGCGCCCAATCCTGATCCTGGGATCATCATTGACGAGTGGATGTGGACGTTCAACATGCCCACCGATCACCCGCGTTTGACGATCAAGGATTTGTGGGTGCCCGATAGCGCGATCCTTGGCGAAGAGGGGCGCGGCCTCGCCATTGCCCAAAGCTTCGTTCACCAAAACCGCATCCGCCAAGCCGCCTCCAGCTGCGGGGCCGCGCAATTCTGCATCGAGGAAAGCGTGCGCTACGCCCGTGAACGTAAGCCTTTTGGCACCGAGCTGGCGCGCAATCAGGCGATCCAATTCCCATTGGTTGAGCTGGCGACCCAATGCGAGATGCTGCGGATGCTGATCTTCAAAACCGCGTGGCAGATGGATAATATGGCGCACAAAGAGATCGAAAAGACGCTCTCTGACAAGGTTTCTATGTGCAATTATTGGGCGAACCGGCTGGTGTGCGAAGCGGCGGACCGCGCGATGCAAGTGCATGGCGGGATCGGCTATTCGCGGCACAAGCCGTTCGAACATATCTATCGCCACCACCGCCGCTATCGCATTACCGAGGGGGCTGAGGAAATTCAGATGCGCAAGGTCGGCGCCTATTTGTTCGGATATCTGGGCCCAAACAAGGGGAAATACGGCTAAAAGCAAACCCTGATTGGTTGCATTGCAAAGCGTGCAATTCACGCGAATCTGCTTGCGCTTGCCCCGCGAATATTGTCACAAGTGAAACAGAATTTTCGCTTAGGGGACGCAAGTCGATGTCATCCAAAACCTTCTCCGCCGCGCGGCTGTTTGTCAGCGCATCCTTCCTTGCCTCAGCCACAGTGCTTTCCGCGCAATCCGCGCCGATTGTTCAGCCCGGCGCGCCTGGTGCCGATGGCCGTGTGCTGACGGCAGAGCAGGCATCTGATCTGGCCGATACCAGCTATTCGCCTGCTGACGTTACCTTCATGCAAGGCATGATCCTGCACCACCAGCAAGCCGTCGATATGGCGGTTCTGGTCAAGGATCGCACCAATCGCGAAGAGATCGTAACGCTTGCTGGTAAGATTGAGGCCAGTCAGGCCGATGAGATCAAATTCATGTCCGGATGGCTGACTGAACGCGGCGAGAAAGCGCCCAAGGTTGGTGAAGATGCGGCGATGGCCGATGGAATGGACCATTCCAAGATGGACCATTCGACCATGGATCATAGCGCCATGGGGCATGGAGGGCATGGCGGCGAATGGGCCGCGCTTCACGCCAGCATGTCGGGCATGGCATCGGCTGAGGATATGGCGAAATTGGCCACCCTCAAAGGGGTCGAGTTCGACAAGCTCTTCTTAGAATTGATGGTCGCCCATCACGAGGGCGCGATTGATATGGTCGACGATTTGCTCGAGCAGCCGGGTAGTGCGGCCGATCCGGTTCTGTTCAAATTCGCCAATGATGTCGACAATGACCAGACCAAAGAGATCAACCAGATGAACGGTCTGTTGGCGACGCTTTCGGCTGATCCGCGCGCTACGCTTAAGGCAGGTTTTGCCGATGCGGGGGAGGCGATCCTCAATCTGCGCAAAGTGGCGAGCCTCGCCAAACCGGCCGGTTTCTTCGATCCCAAAAATCCCGCTGAGCTAAAGCCGCCTGTTCCCAAGGAGGAAGAGGAGAAGAAGGACGAAGCAGCAGCTGAAACTGCCGCTGCAGATGCCACCGATCCCCAGCGCGAGGAAGAAGAAACACTCACCGAGTTTGCGGAGCGTTCCCCGCTGCTGGACTTCGCCAATACCGACATGGCCTTCTTCGACGATATAATGGTCGCTGGCAGCTATCACGGTTACAATATCTATCGTCTCGGCACCGATGGTACGCCCAGCCTCGTCAGCTCGGTCGTATGTCCGGGCGGGCAGGGCGATGTCTCTGTCGTGGGCGACATCCTAATCATGAGTGTCGAACAGACCCGCGGCCGCGTTGATTGCGGATTGCAGGGCGTTCCCGAGGATGTGAGTACAGAACGCTTCCGCGGCTTGCGCATTTTCGAC
>CALLIO010000118.1 GCA_938009055.1 uncultured Altererythrobacter sp. | reverse complement strand
CGAGCCAATAGAGCACGCTGCCATCATGGGTGTATCCTGCTGGCGAGGTGGTCATCGCATCTTCCATCGCGGTGCTGGCAAATGGCGTATCTTCGACCACGCCCTCTGCGATGCGGAAATAGTCGGTGCCGCCATCGGCATTTTGCGCCATCGCCATTCGCAAGGTCAGCGTGTCATCGGCCATGAATCCGGCATAGGCATTGTTTTCCATCACCAGTGTCAGCTCGCCGGAATTGAGATCGAGCCGGTGGACATCGTGAAACTGCGGGTCGCGATTGTTGAGGCCAATCAGGATCTGGTCACGGATGGTTTCTGACCCGCCGACAATATCAACGCGGGTGTTCTCGAACGGGGTCAGCGTCGTCTCTTCACCGGAGGCAACATCCACGCGGTAGAGCAGGTAATTCTCATCCCCGCCCTTGTCCTGAATATAGAGCAGCGATGCGCTATCGGGGGACCACATATATTGCGAGATCGGACGGTCGGTCGAGCTAGACATCAGCTTCGCATTCTCGCGGTCTGTCACAGCAGCCAGCCAGATATTGAGCACGCCGTCATTAGGGGCGATCCAGCTGAGCCACTGGCCATCAGGGCTGATTTTGCCTCCTGCGCGCGATGGATTGCCGAGCAGCGCTTCACGCGCGATGAGTGGGGATGCCATGGTCATTGGGTCTTCCGTTTATAATGCTTGCTCATCCAGATAGGGACGATCGCTCAGCGCGCAATCAGCGTGGCCGGTTAAAGCGCAGGATTGGCATAATAATGCCAGGTGAAGATTGCCATCGCCCCGCGATATGGCGACCAGCTTTCAGCCAATTCGCGCGTCTGTTTCTCTTTGGGGCGTTCTTTTAGCTCGAGCAGGCGCTTTACCCCTTCTTGCACGGCAAGGTCACCGGCTGGCCAAATATCCGCACGCCCTTCGGCAAACAGCAGATAAATCTCGGCTGACCAGCGGCCAATGCCCTTGATCTGGGTAAGCTCTTCAATCGCTGCCTCATCATCTGGGGGAAGATTGTCGAAGTTCACTGCGCCCGCTTCCACCAGCTCGCACAGGCTGCGCGCATAACCTTGTTTCTGGCGTGACAATCCGCAGGCACGCAAAGTGTCAAAATCGCGCTTTAGCAGGCAGGCGGGGGTAAACCCTTCGCCCAGTTCAGCCTCCAACTTGTTCCACATGGACGTTGCCGAAGCGACTGAAACCTGTTGACCAACAATGGTTCGCAGCAAAGTCATATAGCCGCGCTCGCGGATGCGCGGCTCGGGATAACCGACCAGCGCAATCGCCTTTGCAACGCGCGGCTCCAATTCTCCAACCGCGTCGCAATGTGTTTTGATAGTTTCCGCGCAAAGTCCCACAGCCTAATCCCTCTCTTGCAAAATCGCGCTGCTCACCTTAGCTGCGGCTCGACCAATTGATCCGAAGGAAGTCATTCAATGCCAAAACTGATTGTCGTCAACCGCGAAGGTGCTGAATCTGCGATTGACGTAGAAGATGGCCTGACCGTCATGGAAGCCATTCGCGACAATGGCTTTGATGAATTGCTCGCGCTATGCGGCGGGTGCTGCTCATGCGCGACTTGCCATATTCAGGTGGACCCGGCCTTTGCCAGCAAGCTGCCAGAGATGAGCGAAGACGAGGATGATCTTCTTGAAAGCTCTGACCACCGCAATGACACATCGCGCCTGTCGTGCCAGATCCCGTTCACCGGTGAGCTTGATGGCCTGAAGGTTACGATTGCTCCCGAAGACTAAACCCGGTTGCCGCAGGGCCTTGGCCGCCCTAACGGTTGTTGCAGCATGAATATTACCAAGCCTCATGGTTCAACACTCGATCTGATCGGGAACACGCCGCTTGTGCTCTTGAAAGGGCCAAGTGAGGCGGCTGGCTGCGAGATTTGGGGCAAGTGCGAATTTGCCAACCCGGGCTCATCGGTAAAAGATCGCGCGGCGCTGTATATGATCCGCGATGCAGAGGCGCGCGGCGAATTGAAGCCGGGCGGCACTGTGATCGAGGGGACGGCGGGCAACACCGGCATCGGGATTGCACTCGTCGCCAATGCGCTCGGCTACAAAACCGTGATTGTCATGCCCGACAATCAATCCAAAGAGAAAATGGATACGCTTCGTGCGCTGGGCGCCGAGCTCGTCCTTGTTCCGCCAACCAAATATGCTGATCCTGCGCATTTCCAGCATACCTCACGCCGCATGGCCGAAGAGACCGAGGGCGCGATCTGGGCTGGCCAGTTTGACAATGTCGCCAATCGCCGTGCGCATATCGAAACCACGGCTCCTGAACTGTGGGAGCAGATGGACGGCAAGATTGACGGCTTTACCTGCGCGGCTGGTACTGGCGGCACAATCGCAGGTGTGGGGCTGGGCCTCAAAGAATGCGATGAGAATATCCGCATTGCGCTGACCGATCCGCATGGTGCCGCGCTTTACAGCTATTATGCAGAAGGCGAGCTTAAATCCGAAGGCTCCTCGGTTGCAGAAGGTATCGGGCAAGGGCGCATCACAGCCAATCTCGAAGGCGCACCGATCGACACGCAATACCGCATTTCCGATGAGGAAGGCATGGATTGGGTCGCCAAGCTTTTGCGGGATGAAGGGCTGTGCCTCGGCCTTTCTTCCGGCATTAATGTCGCTGGCGCAATTGCATTGGGCAAAGAATTGGTGGCCGAGGGGCGCGATAATCCGCGCATTGCGACGATCCTGTGCGATACTGGTTTCCGCTATCTTTCAACGCTCTACAATGCCGAATGGCTGCGCGAAAAAGAGCTGCCCGTGTTCGATTGGTTGGAGCAAGGCTAAGCGGCCAGCGTTGCCACCAGCGTTGACTGTCGGCACCAATTCCCTAGCCTTATGATTATGGCCAAGCCTAATTTCCTCTCTCTGTTCAGCAAATCGCCCCAAGGTGATGGCACCGAAGCCTTGGCCGCGCCGCTTGGCGGAACGCGCGAGCAAGCGATCCAGCGCTTGCAAGTTGGACTGAGCGGTATTGTCGTGATGGTGCTCGTCATTGGGCTAGCGACCATCTTCACCCAGCGCGCTCAGGATGTCGAAGATGGCAGCGTGCCGGATGCAGCAGCCACGACAGAACCAGTAGAAGAAGCGCCGCAAAACGATCCGCTGGCTGATGCGGGTGTTGTCCCTGATCTGCCAGCTGAAGCTGAAGAAGAAGCGCAAGATCCCGCGATTGTTCCCGAACAAGGCGCCCCCGAACAAGGCGAAGAGACCGAAGTTGAGGACACAGCAGCCCAATAAACTGTCGGCGCGCCCGACTGTGCTGGTCGGATTGCTGGTGCTTTTGGCTGGCTTGTCGTTCGCGGCATGGCTGCTCTTCGCCCCTGCCAATTCGAAGAGCGAGAATGTGGCGCAAGTGGGCGCGGATGAGCCTGCGCTTGGTCTGATGACCAGCCTGCCGATTTATTGGAGCGAGGGGGATCCCTTCGCTGCGCTTGGCTCTGAGAATGAACAGCTGCCCTGGGTTCGTGCAGCGCTTGAGCAGCAATACGCAATCGAGCCGCTCGATGCTTTGAGCAGCCCTGAAGGCACGGCTGGATCGCTTGATGGAATGGAAGCGCTGGCGATTATCCAGCCGCGCGCGGTCAGCCCTGCTGACAATGTCGCTTTGGATGATTGGGTGCGCGGCGGCGGCAAGCTCTTCTACGCGATTGATCCGATGCTGACCGGCAAATACGATATGTCGCTGGGCGATCCGCGCCATCCGATTGTCAGCGCTTTGGTGCCGCCGGTCTTTGCGCGGTGGGGGCTGGCGCTGGAATTTGATCAGGGGCAACCGCATG
>CALLIO010000117.1 GCA_938009055.1 uncultured Altererythrobacter sp. | reverse complement strand
GAAAGCGGCGCGTTCCCGCGCAAATGGATCGACGCGCGCGAGGGGCAATTGCTGCGTGCGGTGGAAGAGAAACTGGTGGGCCGCGCCGATGTTACGACGCTGATCACCGATGCTGAGGCTGCGCTGCTTCGCTCGCGCCTGTCCGACGGCGATGCGGGCGATATTCGGGCCATCGGCAATGGCATTGACGCAGATTTCTTCGATCCCGCTCAAACCGATCCTCATCCTCAGCTAGCGGGCGACGGGCCGCATTTCGTCTTCACCGGACAAATGGATTATCCGCCCAATGTCGCGGCATGCCTCAGGATGATCGAGCATATTCTGCCTGCCGTGCAGTCCGAACTTCCCACAGCGCAATTCCACGTGGTTGGCCGCGCGCCTGTGCCCGAGCTGACCGCGCATGACGGCAGAAACGGCGTGCGCGTTTGGGGAGGGGTGCCAGATGTACGCCCCTTTATCCGTTCAGCCACCGCCGTCACAGCGCCGCTCACCATTGCACGCGGGGTTCAAAACAAGGTGCTTGAGGCGATGGCGATGGCGCGCCCTGTTGTCCTCTCACCAGAGGCAGCAACCGGCATAAATGCCAAGGACGGCAAGCATTTCGCGATCGGATCGAGCGATGCAGCGCTTGCCGCCCATCTGCTGCATTTTGCGCAGAACCCTGCTCAAGGCGATGCGATGGGCGCGGGAGCCCGCGAATATGTGGTGGCTGAGCAAAGCTGGGAAGCGATGCTCGCCCCGCTCGGTGCCATCCTAGGAAAGGCGAAGGAGGGCAAAAGCCGTGACGCAGCTTGAAGCCCGCCTTAAAAACTGGCGCGAGGACGGATTGATCGCTCATCTGCCGCAAGTCTGGCGTATGCCGCTTGCACGGTTGGCACTGTCATGGCTCGGCATTTTTGCACTCACTGCGCAGCAATGGGGCGATATGCTTCACCAATGGTGGAACATCGACACCTACAACCACATTTTGCTCGTCCCCTTGGTCGTCGTTTGGCTGATTGCCTTGCGCGCCGAAGGGTTGAAGCAGCTGGCGCCCACCCATTGGTTGCCTGGTCTTGGTTTTCTGGGGACAGCGTTCGCATTGTGGCTGGCTGGCATCGCCCTGGACATCAACCTACTCGCGCAAGCTGGCGCAGTCGGCGCACTTCAGGCGAGCATACTGCTTTTCCTTGGCCCCCGCATCGTAGCCTTTTTGATGCTGCCTGTTGGTATGATGACCTTCCTCGTGCCCTTTGGCGATGAGATCATCCCTTTCCTGCAGGGCATCACGGCAGAGATTGCGATTGCGCTCACCATGTGGAGCGGGATCGAGGCGACGGTTGAGGATATCTATATCAATACGCCGGTTGGCCTCTTCATCGTGGCGGAAGAGTGCTCCGGCGTAAAATTCCTGATCGCGATGGTGACATTGGGCGTTTTGGTCGCCTTCACATCCTTCGATAGCTGGAAGCGCCGCGCCTTGTTTATGGGCGCATGCGTGCTGGTTCCAATCATCGCCAACGGTATCCGGGCATGGGGCACGATCTACATCGCGCAAAGCCAAGGCGTCGAATTTGCCGCAGGCTTCGATCATATTGTCTATGGCTGGGTTTTCTTCGCCATTGTGATGGCCATCGTGCTGGGCGGTGCGATACCCTTTTTCGAGCGCGAACCGGAAAGCGCTGGCTATTCGGTGCAAGAATTGCAGACCATGAGCTGGCTTTCCAAGCTTGAAGGAAATGCGGGCAGCGCGAACACCGCGATGCTGGCAAGTCTTGGGCTTTTACTCCTCTTTGCATTGGCAGCGATTTACGCCAGCCCGGCAACTGGCTAAGCGACTAGACCATGTGCGGGATTGCCGGAATATTTCATGGGCCAACGCCCAAGCCGGTTGATCCGGTGCGGGTAGAGCGGATGTGCGATGCGATGGTGCATCGCGGGCCCGATGGCGCAGGTGTTTGGACCGATCAGGGTGTGGGGCTGGGCCATCGCCGCCTGTCGATCATCGACCTAGAAGGCTCCCCTCAACCGATGCATTCGGCTGACAAGCGCGCGGTCATTGTCTTCAATGGCGAGATTTACAATTACCGCCAATTGCGCCGCGAGTTGGAAGGCGAGGGCGCACAGTTCAACACCGATGGCGATACCGAGGTTATTCTTGCCGCCTATCAACGCTGGGGCGCCGATTGTCTCAAGCGCTTGGATGGCATGTTCACCTTCGCTCTGTTCGATACGCAGGCCCGCGAACTTTTCATTGCTCGCGACAGGTTGGGGGTAAAGCCGCTGTTTCTGGCCGAGCTGTCCGATGGCAGCCTCGCCTTTGCATCCGAGATGAAAGGGCTGCTCGCCCATCCGCTGCTCAAACGCCGGATCGATGTTGCCGCCGTCGATGATTACCTCGCTTGGGGTTATGTGCCCGATACGCGCTCGATCCTTCAGGGCGTGCGCAAATTGCCCGCCGGTCATTTTCTGCTGCTTGAGCAAGGCAAACCGCTGAGCCAGCCCAAGCAGTGGTGGGACATTAGTTTTGCGGAACGACGCAAAGGCAGCGAGGCGGATCTGTCTGCTGAGCTAGTAAACTTGCTGCGCGAGGCTGTACGCAGCCGGATGGTCGCCGATGTGCCATTGGGTGCGTTTCTGTCTGGCGGCGTCGATAGTTCTTCTGTCGTCGCATTGATGGCAGAGACCAGCCAATCACCCGTCCAAACCTGCTCGATTGGCTTTGACGTGAGCGAGGTCGATGAGACCTCCTACGCCAAACAAGTGGCCGAGCTGTTCCAGACCGACCACCGCGAACGGATCGTTGGCAATGACGACTTCACTGCGATGGATCAGCTCGTGGGCATGTTTGACGAACCCTTCGCCGATGCCTCTGCGCTTCCGACATGGCGCGTGTGCCAATTGGCGCGCGAGAATGTGACTGTAGCTTTGTCGGGCGACGGAGCGGACGAAGCCTTTGCCGGTTATCGCCGACAAGTCTTCCATGCGCATGAGGAACGCGCGCGTTCGCTGCTCCCTGCGTCCTTGCGACAACCCCTGTTTGGCACTTTGGGCAAGCTATGGCCCAAGGCGGATTGGGCCCCACGACCGTTTCGCGCCAAATCCACTTTGCTTGCGCTCGCGGGCGATGGCGATGCGGGTTATGCCCGCGGGCTATCCGTGCTCACCGCCGATCAGCGCAGCGCCATCTATGCCGATCCAGCACGCAAAGCGCTCGGTGGATATAAGGCAGAAGACGAGCTGATCGCCCTGATGCGTGGCGCTCCTGCAAGAAGCGGATTGGACCGTGCACAATATGCCGATCTCAAATTCTGGCTGCCCGGCGACATCCTGACCAAGGTTGATCGCACCAGCATGGCGGTAAGTTTAGAGGCGCGAGAACCGCTGCTCGACCACCGCTTGATTGAATTTGCCGCGACTTTGCCTGAAAAATTCCGTGTAAAACGCTCAACCGGCAAATATTTGCTCAAGAAGAGTATGGAGCGTTACCTTCCGCAAAATATTCTCTACCGGCAGAAGCAGGGCTTCGTAACCCCAATTGCGCAGTGGCTGCGCGGGCCGCTGGCATCGCAAGCACGTGGTGTTGCGCAAAGTCAAATGCTTATAAATTCAGGGCTTTTCGATAGTAGTCACTTAAGTAATCTTGCCGAGATGCACATTTCTGGTCGCTCAGATAATTCGCGTGTCCTGTGGCAAATGATGATGCTCGACAAGAGTTTGCAACGACTTGAAGTGACCTCCTGAAACGAAATTCTCATTGGGCTGTTAACTATCCATTGGCCCGAAATGAGACTCGTTTAACCGCATGAAACATCTTTCCATTTGCAAACCGTCCGCCAGCGAGCCTAGTTTCGTTTCACATCTTCCAAAAGGTTCGAGTGACCCGCGGAGTGGAATTGAGTTCGCAGACAATAAAGGGCGGAGCGAGCTAAAAGAAGTGATGGACGGCGCAATCAATAGAGCGATCCCCCTTACGGGCGATGACGAGATGTTTGCAGAGAGCGCTCTGCATGCAGCAATCCCTGCTAAGCTTTTTGAGCTTGAGGAGCTGGACGTTCTTTATGACGAGCAGCAACGCGCCTTGTGGACTTTCATGAACCCCGAATCGCGGCCCAGCTTTACGCCAAGCATGCTGCATGATTTTGAGAATTGGCAGGATCAGATCGAAAGCGGTTTCGGTCCAGACAAAGTGCCGTTGAACTATCTGATTTTGGGCAGCCGTGCGAAAGATGTGTTCTGCTTTGGCGGTGATCTCGCGCTGTTCCAGCAATTGATCCGCGAGCGCGACCGCGATGGTTTGGTCAGCTATGGTCATCGCTGCTGCCGGATACTTGAACGCAACATCAACACGCTGAACATGGACATGCTGACGGTCGGCCTTGTCCAGGGGGCTGCGCTTGGTGGTGGGTTCGAAGCTTTGCTATCCTTTGACTATATCATTGCCGAGCGAACTGCGACGTTTGGCCTGCCCGAAGTTATGTTCGGCCTTTTCCCAGGGATGGGCGCCCATGCGCTGCTTTCACGCAAGCTTGGCAGTGCGATGGCTGACCGGATTATCGTTTCGAACCAGACCTATACGGCTGAAGAGATGTATGATCTGGGGATTGTCCATCAACTTGCTGAGCCAGGAGACGGGATCAATGCTTGCCGCGACTTCATCAAGAAATCGCAGCGGCGCCACGCCGGTCTTGTCGGCTCGCGCAAAGCGATGAAGATCAGCTGGGACTTGCAGCTCGATGAACTCAACCGGATTACCGAACTGTGGGCGGATACTGCTTTGAAGCTGCGTGAAAATGACCTGAAAGTGATGAACCGACTGGTGGCTGCCCAGCGCCGACTGGCAGATCACGCTGAGGCTGCAAAAGTCGCCTAGCCGGTTTTCTCAAGCGATGGCGGCTTGCTCTGCACCATGGCCAAGCGCCATGTAATCGCTGCTCTGCATTTCCATTAAACGACTGACAGTGCGCTCGAATTCGAAAGCGCCATCGCCTGCGGGATAGAGCGCCTCCGGCTCGACTTCGGCAGTTGCGAACAATTTGACGCGATGTTCGTATAGCGCATCGATCAGCGTAACGAAGCGCGCTGCCTCATTGCGCATTTCTTTAGACATTTGCGGGATGCCGACAATCACAACGGTATGAAACGCGCGCGCAATGGCGAGATAATCCGGCGCACCGCGGGCTTCGGCGCATAGGCGTTTGAAAGAGAAGACGCCAACCCCTTTCAGACTTTTGGGCACATGCATTGTGCGGCCAGCGCTGATCTCTAACTCTTCGCTTGGGACATGTTCGGCGTCTTCGGGCTTATAATCGGTGAGCCGGAAAAAGGCCTCTCGTACCTGAGCGGTCGCCGCATCGCCCAAGGGGGTATGCCAACTGTCGATATCGCCCAGCCGGTCGAGCCGGTAGTCGAGCGGCCCATTGAGTGGAAGGATCGACAGACGTTCCTCGATCAAATCGATAAAGGGCAGGAAATGTTCGCGGTTGAGCCCGTCCTTGTAAAGATCGCTGGGCGGACGGTTTGACGTTGTGACAATCGCCACGCCCTCATCTTCGATCAGCGCGCGGAAGAGCCGGCTCATAATCATCGCATCGGCGGAGTTGGTCACGACCATCTCGTCGAAATTGAGACATTCAAGATCTTGCGCAAGCGCGGCGGCGACCGGCGGGATCGGATCGCCACTTTCCTTTTTGCGCTCATCGCGCAGCCGGGCGTGCACCTCTTGCATAAAGGCGTGGAAATGGACGCGGCGCTTGGCCTTGATGGCAAGCGTTTCATGGAACAGATCCATCAGCATCGACTTTCCGCGCCCGACACCGCCCCACATGTAAATGCCGTAATGGCGATTGGGTTTGGCGCCGAACAATTGTCCGAACAAGCCTTTGGATTGCGCCGTTTCAAGCGAGCGTTGCAATACCATCAACTCGGCAATGGCGACCTGCTGGTCGGGATCGCGCTGCAATTCACCGGCTGCGATCAATTCCTCATAACGCTGGGTGATACCGCTCATCGTGGAGTGAACTTGCGCACAATGCCGGAAAAGGCAGCGACGGTTTCGTCTTCTTGCACCACTGTCCCGCGGATAAAGGCGAGCTTGCCGGTCTCGCGCATGATTTCCGTGACGGCATCGAGCGGACGATCGCCTTTTCCTGCGCCAACAAACTGGGTCGATATTTCTAGCGTAACTGATGGGCCAGCATTGCCGCTGCCCAGCGTATGCATCGCGGTGAAAAGCGATATGTCGATCAGCGACTGTGTGACCGCGCCATGGATGACCTCTTGCAGATTGAGGTGACGGCGTTCGGGAAACATCCGCAGACGGCAGAAATCGCCTTCTTTGCGGGTGATGAGCTTGCCCATCACAGCGCCATTGAAGATCGTCTCGTCCTTTAGATCCCAGCGATGCCAACCCGGATTATCGGGGCAGGGGGAATGGTCGAAAACCTCGTCCTTCTTCGCCATGGTCTGGCCTGCGCGGGCTAGATCTGGCGCTCGGCCATCATCTTCTTGGTTTCTGCAATCGCCTTGGCGGGAGAAAGCCCTTTGGGGCAGACATTCGCACAATTCATAATCGTGTGGCAGCGGTAAAGGCGGAAAGGGTCTTCCAATTCGTTGAGGCGCTCGCCTGTCATTTCATCGCGGCTATCGGCCAGCCAACGATAGGCTTGGAGCAGGATCGCAGGGCCAAGGAACTTGCCCGAATTCCACCAGTAAGACGGGCATGAGGTAGAGCAGCATGCACACAAAATGCACTCGTAAAGCCCATCCAATTGCTCGCGTTGCTCAGGCGATTGCAGCCGTTCCTTGCCCGAAGGCGTGGTCGATACCGTCTGCAGCCAAGGGCGGATCGAGGCATATTGCGCATAGAAATGGGTGAAATCAGGAACGAGATCCTTAATCACATCCATATGCGGCAGCGGCGTGATCTGCACCGCGCCCGACAAATCTTCGATGGCAGTCGTACAAGCCAGCCCGTTCTTGCCATTCATATTCATCGCGCAAGAGCCGCAAATCCCCTCGCGGCAGGAGCGGCGGAAGGTTAGCGTCGGGTCGACTTCGTTCTTGATCTTGAACAAAGCATCCAGAACCATCGGACCGCATTCATCGAGGTCAATCTCGAACGTATCATAGCGCGGATTTTCGCCGCTATCGGGATCGAAGCGATAGATTTTGAACTTCTTGACCGTGCCGGAACCGTCCGTCTTGTGGACATTGCCGGTCTTGTTGATCTTGGAATTCTTTGGAAGCGTGAATGTCGCCATGATCGATCCTGTATTTTGCGCTGCTTCTATCTAGCGAATTGGGCGGCGAGGGCAAGCTTGAGCTGTTGAGCATTTTGAGAGGTGGCTTGAGCGCTGTGCACTAGCTTTTGGTCCAAATGTTGGACACACATACGTCACTCCCTAAAAGCAAGAGCGCGCAGGCCCTCCTTGACGCGCAATATCGCGCGAAAAAATTGATAGGATGCTGTCTGATACACTGAGGTTTTACCGTTGTCCGATGAAGTAGAAAATCAGGGTCAGCCATGGCCCAAGAGCGCCGCGATTTTTGGCGTGAGCGGGGGGATTGGTGCTGCATTGCTGGCTGGACTCATCGCCAGAGGATGCGGACGCATCTATGCGGGTTCGCGCAGTGGCGGCGCGATCGAAGGCGCTGTGCCCTTCGCCTTCGATCTGACCAATGAGGCAAGTATTGCCGATGCCGCTGAAAGGATGCGCGACGAGCCGCCCGAGCTTGTCGTGGTCGCCAGCGGAGTTCTGACGCTTGAGAATGGCAGTGGGCCAGAGCGTTCTTACAAGCGCCTTGATAGCGGCACGATGGCGGAAACGCTGGCGCTCAATACGATTGGCCCGGCGCTGATTGCCAAGCATATGTTGCCGCTCTTCGCACGCGACAAGCGCAGCGTTTTTGCCGCATTATCGGCGCGGGTCGGTTCGATCAGCGATAATGGGTTGGGGGGCTGGCACAGCTACCGCGCTTCGAAGGCGGCGCTCACCATGCTGCTTAAGAATTTTGCGCTCGAACTTGGCCGCACGCATCCCCAAGCTGTGGTTCTGGGCTTGCATCCAGGAACCGTCGACACCGCCTTGTCGCAGCCCTTTCAAAAGGGGCTGCGCGATGGGCAATTGTTGACGCCGCAGGTTTCGGCAAGTGCGCTGCTGGATGTGATTGAGCGCTCCTCGCCCGATGACAGCGGCAAGGTGTTCGATTGGAAGGGAGCACAGGTGCCCGCTTAATTGGGGCGCCGTTTTTCGCTGGCGTGTGCGCTCACCAGCATCTTCTTATCGTAGGTCGCACCTGCCGCTCGCAGCGTAACGCATACAAGCGGCAGGAAACGAATTTAGCCCGTTAGTCAGCAGCGGACAGGTTCACCGCGCTGGCTTTGCCATTGTTGCCGGTTTCAACTTCGTAGTTGAGACGCTGGTCTTTATCGAGCGTCTGCATACCAGCGGCCTGAACGGCGCTGATGTGTACGAAGCTATCGCTCGAACCATCGTCAGGTTGAATGAAGCCGTAGCCTTTGTCGGTGTTGAAGAATTTTACTGTGCCAGTTTTACTCATGGTGGTTCCTTTCGAGAACGCGAAAATTGCCACACCGCAAAATGCGGAGTGGTCGTGCATCAAATCGTCCGAAGAAAGGAAGTCGTAGTCTGGTTTGCGCCGGGGCTAATGAAAGCAAGCGGCGATCGTCACAATCCGAAGTCCGTCGCAAATTTCGACGTCAGCGGAGATGCTACTAACAGCATTTTGTCAAAGAACCTAATCCCTAATCGTCTTAGCGGCCATTTTTGGTAATTAGCGCCTGCAAATGCAGCCAGCCTTATAGCAATCCGTGCCGACGCAGCCCCTCGGCCAAGATCGTTTCGATCAGCTGCACTTGCGTCCATCCTGCCAATTGCGCCGCGCGGCCAAACACCTTTTGCGACCACAAATTGCAATTGAGATTAAGCTCGAGGAACGTCACTTCGCCGGTTTCCTCATTCACACGGAATTCGAAGCGGCCATAGTCGAACGGGCGGTATTCCTCCCAAGCCTTGCGGGTCAGCGCGTCAATCTTCGCAACCATCGCTTCATCCTCGAACGGATCGAGCGAGTATTTCTGGCTGCGGTCAACCAAATCGCGCTTTTCCTGATAAGTGCGCAGATGCGATGGATCAGCTTGGCGAAAAATCATCATCGGTAAAATTTGCGGCTCACCATTGATAGTGACAACCGGCACTTCGACATCGCTGCCGTCGATGAAGGGCTCGACCAAAGCGTCCTGTCCGCCGTTTGCCTCGTCATTATGGATGCGAAGGATCGCTTCTTTCACGCCTGCCCAATCACTTGCATCGCCAACGCCCCAACTGGCCGAGGATGCATTGGGTTTGATGACATAGCGATCCGCCTTGGGGCATTTCGCTTCTTCAATAGGGGCTCCCGCACGATAGATCGCCCATGGCGCGGTTGGCACATCGGCCTCTTGGGCGGCGCGTTTGGCCAGATGTTTGTCATCCGATAGACCGCGCAGAATGGGGCTTGCGCCAAGATAAGGAATGCCTGCACGCTCGCACAACAAAGGCAGCAGCATTTCGGAATTGAAGAAGCCCGCTCGGTTGAGCAGTGGTAAGACGAAATCCACATCCGGCTTGTCGAACAGAACTTCGAAATTGTCTTCCACCTGAAGGTTTAATCCCAAACCTTCGAGCACTTCGCGCATCTCGCGGTGATAAAAGGCATGGTTGCCATCAGCCTCGTGAAACTTTCCATCCCACAGCGCATTTTTGGCGATGAAGAGGATTTTGACGCGCCTACGCGTCGCTTCGTCAAGTTTTAGCGGGGTAAGTGGGGATGCCACTGCAAAAGTGCCTTTCCTGATGGGAGCGCGGCCTATAGAGATCGGATGTCGCATTTGCCAAGGTGAAAACGAGAACACGCGCCTATGCCCATTGCTGATCTGTCGCTTTCGGCGCCTCTCGCCGGATTTGTCGATGATGCCAAGTCCCGCGAGCTGATCGCGCTGATGTCGGGCGGGGGCGATGCGCGGATCGCGCTCGATCCGGAAACTGGCCTCAATCGCTATCTCTCCGCTCCTTACCCAAGAGACATCACTGCCTTCGCTTCTTCGACCGCGAATGATATTTCCGCTGACGCTTTCGCCCATTTGCGCAGCTTGAGCGATGTCCGCGATTATGCGCTCCAGCTTGAAGATTTGCGCACGCGAATTCGCGCGGCTTACGGGTTGGACAAAAGCACCGGGATCATCTTTGCGCCGTCAGGGACGGATTTGGAATATATCGCTTTGTGCTTCGCTGCGGCGCATAGCGCTGCGGGCGTGCACAATATCTTGCTGGGTGCCGATGAAGTGGGCAGCGGGTGCATTCATTCTGCCCATGGCCGCTATTTCGCGCAGGAAACGGCGCTTGAATATGCTGTCGAGCCTTCGCAGCCGGTCGAGGGGCTGGGGCCGGTCTCGCTGGCTGACATTCCCTTGCGCTGCCTAGAGGGTAAAGTCCGCACCAGCGGTGACATTTGCGAGCAGGTGCGGATCGAGATGGGCGTCGCAGCGATGGATGGGCGCCAAGCATTGCTGCATGTCGTGCATGGTTCGAAAACGGGCCTGATCCTTCCCTCGCTTGAGAATATCGACCAATTGCGCGCGCATTATCACGACCGGCTCTCGCTTGTGATCGATGCGTGTCAGGCGCGCATTACCGGCGAGGCGGTGCGCGAATATCTGGACGGCGAGGCGATTGTGTTCCTCACCGGCTCGAAATTTATGGGCGGCCCGCCATTCAACGGCTTTGCGCTTGTGCCAGCGAGTTTACAGGCAGCGGCGCCGCAATTGCCAGCCGGTTTTGCCAAGATATTCCGCCGCGCAGAATGGCCGCAAGATTGGCCTGGAGCAAAACGGCTTGAAAACAGCGGCAATCCTGGCCTTGCCCTACGTCTGGAAGCATCGATCTTCGAGCTTGAGCGTTTCTCGGCCATTGCCCCGGCACAGATTGATGCCATCATCACAGAATTTCGCCGCGGCGTTGCGCAACATGTGGTCGAGCCGCTTGGCCTTGCGATGGTCGAGCCGCACCCCGATGGCGGGCGAGCAGAGATGGCGGAGCATCCAATCGAGATGCAGTCGCTCATCACAATTGATGTATCCTCGCTCCGCAATATGCGCAGCTTTGATGAAGCGCAGATCGCTTACCGTGCAATGGCAGCTGCTGGATTGCGACTGGGCCAGCCAGTTAAATCGACACGGGTCGCCGGCGAATGGGCAGGAACCTTGCGGATCGGGCTCTCCATGCCGCAGATCACTGCTTGGTCGGCGCTTTCGCCAGAGCAGCTTCAGGCAGTGTTGGCCGAGCAGCTTGGCAAAGTTGCTGCGGCAATAAAGGCACAATCGCAATAATCTGTTCCAAAGGCGTGTTGCCAAGCATCAAATTGGTGATAGCTTGCTCTTCCAATCGTCGGGCTTGTTGAGGCTTCAATGGGAGAGGGACCGATGGGAATTGCCAGTTGGTATGATGCGAAGATCATGCCCAAATTGATCACCTTTGCCTGCGGGCAGGGTCAGATAATGAAACGGCGCAGCCAGATCGTGCCTTTGGCCAAGGGCGCCGTTTTCGAATTGGGCTGCGGCGGCGGCCTCAACCAAGAATTTTATGATACTGGGGCAATCTCAAGCTTTGCGGGCATCGACCCGCATGGCGGATTGCTGAATCAAGCGCGCGCAACGGCAGAGGCGAAGGGTTGGAAAACCGACATTCGCGAAGGCGCGGGCGAGGCGATCCCCTTTCGCAATAGCCAGTTCGACACGGTGGTCTGCACCTTCACTTTGTGCTCGGTCGAGGACCCTGCACAGGTGATGTCAGAAATGCGGCGAATTTTGAAACCGGGTGGTCGCTTGCTCTTCCTAGAACATGGCCGCGCACCCGATGCCAAGGTCGCCAAATGGCAGGACCGGATCGAGCCGACATGGAAGAAGCTGGCGGGCGGATGCCATTTGACCCGTCCGATTGGTTCAGCATTGCGTGGCGGGGGCTTTGATGTTGAGCCTATGGGGCAGGGCTATCTGCCCAAAGCGCCGCGCTTTGCCAGCTGGAATGAATGGGGTGTTGCCCGAAAAGCGGGAGCTTAGGCCGGTAGGCTGAAAAGGGTGAGGCGGGCGCTTCGTATAAAAGCAACCCGCCTCAAGCCTTCAAAGTTTACTCACCTTCGCCAAAGGTGCGCTGCCACCAACCGCCGCGTTTTGCGCCCGACTTAGGCTTATCGCCCTCAGTCGCTTCGCTTGCATCGGCTGATTTGGTTTCAAGCTCTGGCTTGGCTTCCTTCTTAGCCTTGGTTTTTGCCCGCGATTTGCGCTTGGGCTTTTCCTCAGCGGGAGCCGGTGCATCCTCAGCAGCCTTTTCAGCAGCAGGCGCTTCGGTTTCGGCAGCCTTCTTCTTGCGCGGAGCCCGTTTGCGTTTGGGCTTTTCAGGCTTTTCTTCGGCGTCAGCCTCAGCATCATTAGCCGCATCACTGGCGGGGGCTTCTTCAGAAGTGTCAGTAGCCTCTTCAGCCTTTTCCTCGGTCTTTTTCTTACGAGGAGCGCGCTTGCGCTTGGGCTTTTCCTTAGGCGTTTCTTCTGCTGCGTCTTGGGTATCTGCACCGTCAGCTTCGACCGGCGCAGCATCTTCCGACACTTCTTCGCTCGAACCGCCTTCCGCTTCTACCGCGCCATCTTCATCGCGGTTCTTGCGGCGCCGGCGACCACCACGGCGGCGACGCTTCTTAGGCTTGTCTTCGCCGTCATCAGAGGCATCGCGTTCGTCGCCTGAACTGCGTGCGCGATCTTCGCCATCGCTGTCACTATCGCCGTCTTCTGACGAACGATCACGGTTCTTGTTCCGTCCGCGTCCACCGCGGCGGCGGCGGCGTTTCTTCGGACGGTCTTCTTCCTCATCCTCGGCAAAGTCCGCGATGTCATCATCATCGTCGTCGTCATCGACGATGGGTTCAAACTTGGGCGCTTCGGTTGGGCGTGGGCCAGAGCTGGTTACGCTCATCTTCGCGCCTTCGTCCTCACCTTCGGGCAGGACCTGAACGCTGACGCCATAACGCTGTTCGATCTCGATCAGATCGTCGCGTTTTGAGTTGAGAAGGTAGATCGCAGCTTCGGTCGAGGCAGCGAGCGCAATGATCGAGCCTTTGCCCTTGGCCGCTTCATCTTCGATCAAACGCAAAGCCGATAGGCCAGCAGAGGAGGCCGTGCGGACAAGGCCAGTGCCATCGCAATGCGGACATTCGCGGGTTGTCGCCTCAAGCACACCAGTGCGCAGACGCTGGCGGCTCATCTCCATCAGGCCGAAGCCCGAAATCCGTCCAACCTGAATGCGCGCACGGTCGTTCTTGAGCGCATCCTTCATCGCGCGTTCGACTTTGCGGACGTTGGAATTGTAATCCATGTCGATGAAGTCGATGACCACGAGACCAGCCATATCGCGCAGGCGCAATTGGCGAGCGATCTCGCGCGCGGCTTCCAGATTAGTGGCGGTCGCGGTTTGCTCGATGCCGTGCTCTTTGGTGGAGCGGCCCGAGTTGATGTCGATCGAGACCAGCGCCTCTGTCGGGTTGATGACGAGATAGCCGCCCGATTTCAGCTGGACGACCGGATCATACATCGCACGAAGCTGATCCTCTGCGCCATAACGCTGGAACAGTGGCACAGGATCGGAATAGGCCTTTACCCGGCGCGCATGGCTGGGCATCAGCATCTTCATAAAGCTCTTGGCCGATTTATAGCCTTCTTCGCCTTCGACGATCACTTCTTCAATGTCGCGATTGTAAATGTCGCGGATCGCGCGCTTGATCAAATCGCTGTCTGAATGGACCAACGCAGGGGCGGTGGATGAGAGCGTATTTTGCCGGATCTCGTCCCACAGCCGCGCGAGATAATCAAAGTCGCGCTTAATCTCTGTCTTTGTGCGCGAAATGCCAGCGGTGCGTACGATCAGTCCCATGGTTTTGGGCAAAGACAGGTCGGACACAACTTGCTTCAAACGCTTGCGGTCAGAGGAAGAGTTGATCTTGCGGCTAATCCCGCCACCATGCGAACTGTTGGGCATCAGCACGGTATAACGGCCTGCAAGGCTGAGATAGGTGGTTAGCGCTGCACCCTTATTGCCGCGCTCTTCCTTTACGACTTGAACCAGCAGAACCTGACGGCGCTGGATAACGTCCTGGATTTTGTAGCGGCGGCGAAGCGCCATGCGCTTGGCGCGCACTTCGTCGACCTGTTTCGAACGGCTTCCGCCCTTGCGGCCATTCTTCCCGCCCTGACGACGGCGTCCGCGCTGTCCAGAGCGACCGCGGCGGCGACCACGGCGCGGTTTGCTGTCATCATCTTCATCTGAGTCTTCCGACTTTTCGCCGTCTTCCTCGTCAGAGTCTTCAGAATCGCCGTCATCGCTGTCGGAATCGTCGTCATCATCTTCGTCGGCATCGTCATCGACTGTGCCTTCTTCGATGGTAGCGACCTTGTCTTTTTCCGAGGTGTCGATTTCCTCAACACCATCTTCGGAGAGATCTTCTGCGAGAGCTTCAGCGGATTCCTCATCCGCATCATATTCATCGCCGGGCGTGTGCCCCTCGTCCTCTTCCTCGGCGCGAAGGCGGGCTTCTTCTTCAGCAGCCTCTGCCTCTTCAGCGAGCAGACGTTCGCGATCCTCTTGCGGGATCTGATAATAATCAGGATGAATTTCGTTAAAGGCCAGGAAGCCGTGACGATTGCCGCCAAAATCGACAAAGGCAGCTTGCAACGAGGGTTCGACCCGCGTCACTTTTGCCAAATATATATTGCCTTTTATCTGTTTGTGTTCAGCCGATTCAAAATCGAACTCGTCAATTCGGTTGCCTTTGACCACCGCCACCCGAGTTTCCTCCAGGTGGCGCGCGTCGATTAGCATGCGCGTTGCCATTTATAAGTCTCCGAACGCCAAGGGCGGCAGGCAAGCCTGCTTCGCGATGGCGCACATATGTTGGTAAACCAGCCGCCGATTCATATTCCGTAAGGCCAGTGTTTAGGGTTTTGTCGCAGGCATTCTGGCCATGCGACGAATAAACTGTGTCTGCTGCGATGCGATTGTGCTGCGGATTGATCCTGTCCAGCACTGCCTGTGCCGCAATCATCCCTGAGCGCGTGTGGCGCTGCGAGCGGGATTGCGGGAAAGGGCTTCTCATCACTGCTTCAACCTGTTGTCGGGATTCGCGGGAAAAGCCGCAAACCAAGGAAATTTCAGCTCCAATAGGTGCCTTATGCAGCCCAAGAGTGTAAATTTCTCTTAGCAACCTTGTTAGCATCGTGGGTTTCACGCTGCAACCATATTGCGTTTGTTAGTCGCAACAATCTATCGCTGGTTTGTAATGTCGCTTCTTAGACACCTCCAGCTTATCGTGCTGATCTTCGTGATCGCGCCGCTTGCTGTGCTTGCCGCGTATGCTGTGTCGGGCAAGAAGCTGGAGGTTCCAACGCTGGGGCGCGATTATGTGGTGGGGCTCAAGATGCCCGCTATCGACGAGCAAATCGTCTTGCCAAATGTTTCCGGCCCGCCCGATACGTCGCGCCCGCTGGTGGTGATCGACCCGGGGCATGGCGGACGCGATCCGGGTGCAAGCGGGGCAGGGGTACAGGAAAAGGACGTAGTGCTCGGCCTTGCGTTGGCCCTGCGCGAGGAATTGCTCAAGCAAGGCGGCATTCGCGTGGCTTTGACCCGCGATGATGACAGACTGATCGTTTTGCAGGAGCGACCAGAGATAGCCCGCAGGCTGGGCGCTGATCTGTTTTTGTCGATTCATGCCGACAGTGCTGGCGATGTCCGCTCGGTTAGCGGTGCGAGCATTTATACGCTGTCGAATGAAGCATCTTCT
Organism: uncultured Altererythrobacter sp.; assembly: GCA_938009055.1. Classification (GTDB taxonomy): domain Bacteria; phylum Pseudomonadota; class Alphaproteobacteria; order Sphingomonadales; family Sphingomonadaceae; genus Erythrobacter. Next base: position 19,457 of record CALLIO010000117.1, on the reverse strand, counting down.
GATGCAGCGGCCCGCTTTGCCGAACGCGAAAATGATGCCGACCGCTTGAACGGCGTTTCAATCGAGGGACAAAGCGAAGTCGTGAGCGATATTCTGGTCGAATTGTCGCAGCGCCGCAGTCAGGAAGATTCGAGCGGCTTTGCACGTTTGATTGTGCGCGAGGCAGAAGGGCAGCTGCGATTCCATCCCGATACGCAACGAGCGGCGGCTCTGGCGGTTCTTCGCGCGCCCGATATCCCCTCGATATTGTTTGAAAGCGGTTTTATCACCAACCCATCTGATGCGCAGCGATTGACCTCTGAAGAGGGCAAGAAGCAGTTCGCCGAGGTCATGGCCCGCGCGATCACAATCTATTTCGCAAGAATTTCCGATGAATAGAGGCTAAATCCAGTAGCGCGCGGTTCAGCCAGCATGCTATAGGCCATCAGCAATTATGAATGATACGACAAGCACTTCGGGTTCACGCTTCAGCCTGATCCGCCATTCGGGCGAAGCATTTGAGCGGCTCAGAGCCACTTGGCGCAGCTATCGGCTGGTGCGCTGGGCAGTCTATGCCATCATCTTGCTTATCATCGCATGGGCGCTGATCTGGGTGTTCCTGACCCGCGATCTGCCCGATGCGGAAAGCCTGGTCGATTACGAAACACCCCTACCAACCGTTGTGCGCGGGATTGATGGCGATATCGTCCATTCTTATGCGCGCGAACGGCGCGTTCAGCTGCAATATCCCGATTTTCCCCAACCCTTGGTTGAGGCGTATTTGTCTGCAGAGGACAAAACCTTCTTCAGCCACGGCGGCGTCGATTTTCCCGGTACCGTCAATGCCGTCTTAGATTACGTCAGCAAATTCGGTTCGGGCGAGCGCGCAGTGGGCGGCTCTACCATTACCCAGCAGGTGGCCAAAAACCTGCTACTTGGTGATGAATATTCGGTCACCCGCAAGCTGAAAGAGATGGTGCTTGCTGGCCGGATCGAAGGGGTGATGAGCAAGGAAGAAATCCTTGAGCTTTACCTCAACGAAATTCCTCTGGGACGCCGCAGCTTTGGGGTTCAGGCTGCCAGCCGCGCTTACTTCAACAAGGATGTGGGCGATCTGGAATTGCACGAGATGGCGTTCCTCGCGATCCTGCCTAAAGCGCCAGAGCGTTACGGCCGCAAGCAAAACGAAGAATCTGCGCTTGAACGGCGCGACTTTGTGCTCGCGCAAATGCAAGCAAATGGCTTCATCACGCCCGCTGAACGGCAAGCAGCCGCCAATATGCCGCTGGGCCTGCAGACCCAGCGCGGCCAGTCGCGTGTCGTCGACGCAGGCTATTTCCTTGAGGAAGTGCGGCGCGACCTGATCGAGAAGTTTGGCGAGACAGCGGATGATAGCCCCAACAGCGTTTACGCAGGTGGGCTATGGGTGCGCACTTCGCTCGACCCTGAAATGCAGGCGGCTGCAGCAGAGGCTTTGCGCGAAGGCTTGTTCCGCTATCACGGGCGGCGCGGCTGGACTGGGCCGATTGCGACGATCAATTTCGAAGACGGACCTTGGGCAAGCCAGCTGGCAAGTTCGAACAAGGCGATCAATTACAAGGATTACCGCGTTGGTGTCGTCACCAAACGCTCTGGCCCGAGCGCTACGATTGGCTTTAGCAATGGCGATGAAGCGCCGCTTGTGGGCCTTCCCAACCGTTTGAAAGCGGGCGACGTTATTGCGGTCAGCCCAAGTGGCAACAATTTCCGCGTGCGCGCTTTGCCCGAAGCGCAAGGCGGATTGCTTGTGCAAAACCCGCAATATGGCCGCGTGCTAGCGATGCAGGGTGGTTTCGATCACCGCATCTCTGACTTTAACCGCGCAACCCAGGCAATGCGTCAGCCTGGCTCGACCATCAAACCCTTTGTCTATGCCACCGGTCTCGATAATGGGATGACCCCTTCGACCAAGATCGATAATTCGCGTTATTGCTATTACCAGGGTCGCTCCAAGGGTAACAAGTGCATTCGCGGCGGCCGCGCGGGCGAGTTTCCGCTGCGCTATGGGCTTGAGCAATCGCAAAACATTATGACCGTTCAGATCGGCATGAAGGCGGGCATGGAAAATGTCGTCAAAACGATTGAGAATGTCGGCATTGGCGAGGCGGATCCCTATGCCGCAACGGCGCTTGGTTCAGAGGAATCAACGGTTGAGAAAATGGTCGCCGCATATGGCGTGCTGGCCAATCACGGACGCCTCAACGAACCGACTGTGATCGACTATGTCCAAGACCGCCGCGGCAAGGTGATTTACCGTGCAGACAAGCGCAGCTGCGATGGTTGCAATATGGCGCAATGGGACGGGCAGCCCATGCCGCGTCTTGGCGCGTCGGGCGAGCAAGTGATGGATGCGCGCACCGCATTCCAGATTATGCATATGCTGCGCGGCGTGGTGGATCGCGGCACGGCAACAGTGCTCAATGATCTTGGCCTGCCATTGTTTGGCAAAACCGGCACGACGACGGGTCCTAAGGACGTGTGGTTCGTTGGCGGGACGCAGGAATTGGTTGCGGGCGCTTATGTGGGCTTTGATACGCCGCGCAATATGGGCGGCTATGCCCAAGGCGGCACGATTGCGGCGCCGATCATCAAATCTCTGATCAAAAAATCGCGCGATCGCTGGTCCGATCTGCCCGCTGTTGCCCCTGCGGGCGTGCGGATGGTGCGGGTGGATAGAAGCTCGGGCAAGCGCGTTCTCAACGGCTGGCCAACCGGCGGCAAGAAATCGACCGTTATCTGGGAAGCTTTCAAGCCTGATACGGAACCACCACGCGAAACCGTGGCTGATATTATCGCCAGCAAGCGCGAGGAAATTCTTGCTCTCATCAGGCGCGGCAGGGGCGAGGCGCGGCGCGTCCAGCCCGAGCAGGTCGAGACTGTGGACGAGGAAGAAGAAAACTTCGCTGAGGATCAGGGCGGGCTCTATTAGCCCTCTGCCGCCGCGCTTTACGAACAGCCTTGCACAGCGCGTTAAAAGGGCGCTCGCTTTACAATTGCGACTCTTGCGCTAATCGGTGGCACCGAAACTGTGATTGTGAAGGACTAAGGATGCGAGCCGAAGGGCAAGCCCATATTGGCCGGATTGAGGCCGCGCTCGATCTGGTACGCCAATCGCTCGATTGGGATCGCGCCTTGCGCCGTCTCGACGAGCTGAATGCGCGCGTGCAGGACCCTTCACTGTGGGACAACCCCAAGGAAGCGCAAGCGATCAGCCGCGAGCAAAAGCTGCTCGAAAATGCGGTGAACACCGTCAATGAAATCTCCTCTGAAATGTCCGATGCGATTGAGTTCATCGAAATGGGCGAGGCTGAAGGCGACGACGGCATTGTCGACGATGGTCATGCCTCATTGGCAGCGCTGGCCGAACGTGCGGACGCTGACAAGGTTCAGGCGCTACTGTCTGGCGAGGCGGATGCGAACGACACTTACGTGGAAATCCACGCGGGCGCTGGTGGCACCGAAAGTCAGGATTGGGCCGAAATGCTCCAGCGGATGTATACACGCTGGGGCGAGCGGCGTGGCTATAAGGTCGAACTGGTCGATTATCACGCAGGCGAGCAGGCCGGGATCAAATCGGCGACCCTGCTTGTCAAGGGTGAGAACGCCTATGGCTATGCCAAGACCGAAAGCGGCGTGCACCGCCTTGTCCGCATCAGCCCCTATGACAGCGCGGCCAAGCGCCACACTAGCTTTTCAAGCGTTTGGGTCTATCCGGTGATCGATGATGATATCGACATTGATATCAATCCGGCTGACCTCAAGATTGATACTTACCGCGCATCGGGTGCAGGCGGCCAGCACGTCAACACCACCGATAGTGCGGTGCGCATCACCCACCAACCGACCGGTATTGTGGTGGCCAGCCAGAATGACCGGAGCCAGCATAAGAACCGCGCGACCGCGATGAATATGCTCAAAGCGCGCATGTTCGAACGCGAAATGGCCGAGCGCGAAGCGGCAGCTTCCGGTGAATATCAAGAGAAGAGCGATATCGGATGGGGCCATCAAATCCGCTCCTACGTCTTGCAGCCATATCAGATGGTTAAGGATTTGCGCACCGGCTACACCTCCAGCTCGCCCGACAAGGTGCTCGACGGGGAAATTGGCGAATTTATCTCAGCCGCGCTTGCCCAGCGTGTAACCGGTGAAGCGGTAGAGGTGGAGGATGTAGAATGACGCGAAAGCTAGCCTTGGTGGGGGCGGTTTCTTTTGCAGCGCTGGCCGCGCCCGCCCACGCCGACGTGGTGATCGGCCCGCGCTTTGCCTATTATTTCGACAATTCCAACCTGCGCAGCTCCGACCTCGATGGCGTGCAAGAAGCGCGCTCGGTCATTGATGACGAGCTGACCCAGGAATTGCGCGATGCCAGCGGATTTGACGATTTGCTGGTGACCGAGCTCGACAATGGATCGGCCTCCAATGCCAATCAGGTCGGCTTTCCGATGATCGGCGGCATGGTCAATTTCGGCGATGACCGCGACCGTTTTACTCTCACCGCAATGGTCGGGCAGGGCAAGACCACAACCAAGCTGGTTTCCTCGCGCCAGACCACGGTTGAAGTGGCTGATATCGGTATCAACGAGATTTCAGTGATCCAGAACTTGGATCAGCAAGACGTCGACCGCTTCGATGCTGAGCTGACGTGGCAGCGCCGCCTGAACGAGCGTTTCGCGCTCACCGCCGGTATCCGTTACGAACGGCTCCAGATTGATGGTGATGGCGAAATTGCAATTCAGGAGACCGACGAGGTCCGGCAATTTATCGCCGATACTTTGGGTACAGAGGCTCCAACCCGCAATCTTGATGGGGCAAATGCGCCGCAGCGGGTCGCCACATCACGCACGCTGGAAACATGGAGCGCGCGGGCAGGGGCTACAGCCTTTGTGCCGATGGACCGCAATGTCACCGCCTTCTTCAACGGCATGGTGCAGGCGAGTTATCAGCCAGACTTTGAATTCGGCACGCAATTCTTCTCAGTCAATGACGAGATCGTCCGAGAAGAGACGCGCACGGACGAGGGCGAGCTGAGCGTCGGCCCTGACTTTGCAGTGGGTTTGCAGTTTCTTGTGACGGACCGCCTGGCGGTTGATCTGCGTTATCGCGCGATCCTCTATTTCCCCCTCTCTGGCGAGTTTGACTTTAGCGATTCGCGGGTCAACCACGGGGTGAATGTCGGCGTTTCGTTGAGGCTATGATGCGCAGATTGCGGCACTTTACTTTAGGGCTGATTCTCGGGCTCGCAGGCATGCTGACTGGCGCACCGGCACAGGCTGAGGTTAAGGCGCTGCTGGTCGGCTCGAACTACGCGATTGCTGAAAACAAGCGGCTGCATCTTACAAACCCGATTGCCGATGTTCAGATGATCGAGGCCGCGCTCAAACGCAGCGCGGTGCAAGACGTGACCTTGCTTGAAGAACCCACGCACACACAATGGGAAACCGCCTTTGCCGATTTCGTCCATTCGCTCAGCGGCGATGATATCGGAATGCTCTATTTCGCCGGACACGGCTTTCAAGTTGATGGCGCGAATTATCTGATGAGTTCGGATGGCACATCGCTTATCCCGCTAGAAAATCTGGTCAGCCAGATCAGCGCTAAGGCGCGCGGCACGATCATCGTCATCGATGCTTGCCGCAGCAATCCGCTCTATGCGCTTGAGCCGGAAGATGAGCTGCAAATAGTCACCATTGAAGGGGCGGCCCGCCAGCTGGATCAAGTCTCTGTCCAAGAGATCAGCTTTTCCAAAGGCGGACTTGCGCAAATGGGAAATTTGCGCGGGCTTTCAGCAATTGTGTTCTTCTCGACCGAGCCGGGCAATATCGCAGAAGATGGCGCGAACCCGGGTAAGGGAAGCCCCTTTGCCATCGAATTCGCCAAAGCGGTAAAGCGCCGCCAATCGCTCGATGAAGTGTTTCGCAAGACCGCGATTGCCGTCAACGCCCGAACCGAGGGGCGCCAATCCCCTTGGCGGCAGGGCGATTTGCCTTACAATGTCTTCCTTTCCGGAATGCGAGCTTTGCCGATCCCATGAGAGCCAGCGCAAAAATGATCCGCCACGCTATTCTCAGCGCCACTTGCGCAACCATGCTTGCCGGTTGCGGCGAGATGGGCGCGAGCGATGCAGACCGGCCAGAGACTTCGCTCGACTTCCCGCTTCCCGACCGGCCCGTATCAGGGCTGGGCAGCAATGCTTTTAGCTCAGAAGATGTGCGCGATAGCCGCGGCGAAGCGCAAAAGGTGATGGACCTTGCCAATATCACCGAAGGGATGACCGTTGCCGATATCGGTGCGGGCGAGGGGTATTACACCGTCCGCCTAGCCGACCGTGTGGGCAGCGAGGGGCGCGTATTGGCGCAGGATATTGACGAAAAGGCGCTCGAGCGGCTGGGCAATCGGGTCGAGCGCGAGCAGCTTGAAAACATCTCGATCAAGCTTGGCGGGGTCGATGATCCGCAATTGCCGCCTGACAGTTTCGACCGCATCTTCCTCGTCCATATGTATCACGAGGTGGGCGAACCCTATGCATTCTTGTGGCGGCTGTGGCCTGCGGTGGCAGAGGGCGGACAATTGATCGTGGTCGACCGCGACCGTCCGACCGACCAGCACGGCATTCCGCCTTTGCTGCTTTCATGCGAATTTGAAGCGGTTGGCTTTCGCCTGATCGAATTCGTCGAGAAGCCTGATATTCGTGGCTATTTCGCGCGTTTTGAACGCGATGAGGAACGCACGGATCCCAGCGCCATCAAGGTGTGCAGCAACGGCAGCAAATAGACGCTTTGCCAAGCCCCTCGCCAAGTAGCGCGGCAATGCACAGCTAAAGTGAGAATTCGCTACGCTTTTCGCGCGATATTGGTCTAGGAACACACGCAAGACAGGCCGTGGTTTGGCTTGGCAAAAGCAATTGGGGCAGGGGGCTGCCTTGACCAAAATGAATTCAGGGGAGTTTCCTTAAGGGATGTCAGATTTTCCAACCAGCTTTGATCGCGAAGACTTGCTGAAATGTGCGCGGGGCGAATTGTTCGGCCCCGGCAATGCGCAATTGCCCGAACCCCCGATGCTGATGATGGACCGGATCACCGATATCTCGGCTGAGGGCGGCGAGCATTGCAAGGGGCATGTGGTTGCAGAGTTTGATATCACGCCTGATGCTTGGTTCTTCGACTGCCACTTTCCCGGCAATCCGATTATGCCGGGCTGCCTTGGTCTTGACGGTCTGTGGCAGCTAACCGGCTTTAATCTGGGCTGGCGCGGCTGGAAGGGGCGCGGTTATGCCTTGGGCGTGGGCGAAGTTAAGCTGACCGGAATGGTGCGACCTGAACGAAAAATGCTCAAATATTTCGTCGAGTTCACCAAGGCTGTGCAAACCCGTCGGTTGACGATGGGCGTCGCTGATGGCCGTGTTGAGGCCGATGGCGAGGTCATTTATCAAGTGAAAGACATGAAAGTGGCTCTTTCAGAAGCTTGAACGAATTACAGGTTCTACCGGCCCAGTCGATTTATTGGGCGCGGTGTTTAAGGGGAAAAGAATGCGCCGTGTCGTGATCACCGGACTGGGGATCGTCTCCTCAATAGGGAACAATGCAGCCGAAGTGCTTGCCTCTTTAAAGGCAGGCAAATCGGGTATCACCTTTAACGAGGATATGGCCGAACACGGCTTCCGCTCGCATATTGCCGGCGCGGTTGATCTGGATGTGAAGGAACATGTCGACAAGCGCACATTGCGTTTTATGGGGCCGGGCGCTGCCTATGCCCATATTGCGATGGGCCAAGCGATTGCGGATGCGGGCCTTGAAGAAAGCGACATTATCAACCCGATGACGGGCGTGATCGCGGGATCGGGCGGCCCATCAACTTCGGCCATGCTGACCGCGCATCAAACCGTCCTGAAGAACAATTCGACCAAGCGGATCGGGCCTTTCGCTGTGCCCAAGACGATGTCATCGACGATCAGCGCGAACTTGGCCACCGCTTACCAGATCAAGGGCATGAACATGTCGATCACATCGGCCTGTTCAACCTCGCTCCATTGTATCGGCATGGCAGCGCAGCAGGTCGCTTTGGGCCAGCAGGATGTGATGTTCGGCGGGGGCGGAGAAGAGCTCGATTGGACGCTGTCCTGCCTGTTCGATGCGATGGGCGCAATGTCGAGCAAATATAATGATACGCCCGAACGCGCGAGCCGCGCCTTTGATGCAGACCGCGATGGCTTTGTCATCGGCGGTGGCGGCGGGATCGTGGTTCTCGAAAGTCTTGAGCATGCACAGGCACGCGGCGCGAAAATCTATGCCGAAGTCACCGGCTTTGGCGCAACGTCAGACGGTGCGGATATGGTCGCGCCATCGGGCGAGGGCGGCGAGCGCGCGATGCGCGGGGCGCTGCGCACACTCAGCGAAGATCGCAAGGTCAGCTATATCAACGCGCATGGCACCTCCACTCCGGTGGGTGATGTGGGCGAGATTGAGGCTGTGCGGCGCGTCTTTGGCGATGGAAGCACGCCGCCGGTCAGCTCGACCAAATCTATGACCGGCCACAGCCAGGGCGCAACCGGCGCGCAAGAAGCGATCTATTGCCTGCTCGCGCTTGAGCATGACTTCATCATTCCTTCGATCAATGTCGAAACGCTCGATCCGCAGCTTAAGCCTGCAGAAATCGCCACGCAGCTAGTGGAGAATGCAGGGCTCGACACGGTGATGACCAACAGCTTTGGCTTTGGTGGCACCAATGGCTCCATGCTTCTGTCGAAGTTTCACGGGTGACACGCAAATACAAGGTAGGATAAGCAATGGGCGTTCTTGAGGGAAAACGTGGTCTTGTGATGGGGGTCGCCAATGAGCGCTCGATTGCATGGGGTATTGCCAAGGCATGCGCTGACGCTGGTGCCGATCTGGCGTTTACTTATCAGGGCGAAGCTTTCGGAAAGCGGCTAGAACCGCTGGCTCAAAGCGTTGGCTCGAACATTATGCTCGACGTGGATGTCACCGATGATGCCTCGCTTGATACGGCATTCGGCGCGCTTCAATCGCAATGGGGTACGCTCGATTTTGTCATCCACGCGATTGCCTATTCCGACAAGTCGGAGCTGACGGGCCGGATCCTCGATACGTCGAGAGAGAACTTCAAGAACTCGATGGACATATCGGCCTATAGCCTGATCGAAGTCGCGCGCAGGGCGCATCCGATGATGGTGGAAAATGGCGGCACGATCCTGACGCTGAGCTATATGGGGTCGAACCGCGTTACGCCCAATTACAATGTGATGGGCGTTGCCAAGGCGGCGCTGGAAGCGGGCGTTCGCTACCTTGCCAATGATTTGGGGCCAGAGGGGATTCGCGTCAATGCGATCAGTCCGGGGCCGATGAAGACGCTTGCCGGTTCCGCGATTGGCGGTGCGCGCAAGACCTTCAAGCACACCGATGCCAATGCACCTTTGCGCAGCAATGCGACGCTGGAGGCTGTGGGCGGAACGGCGGTTTATCTTATCTCCGACGCCGGCGCCTTCACAACAGGCGAAAATGTGCGCGTTGACGGCGGCTTTCATGTGCTGGGAATGCCGCAGCACGACAACCTTTAAGCCGTGGAAATCCGGCGCACAGACTTGTCCGAAACGGACGTTGTTGCGCTGCTGACCTTGCATCATGAAGAGATGGTCGAAAGCTCGCCGCCGGGCACTTGCCATGTGCTCGATCTGTCCGGTTTGCAATCGGCCGAGGTGACGGTCTTTGCCGCATGGGCTGGGGACCGGTTGCTCTCCATCGGCGCGCTCAAATCGCATGAAGATTTCGCCGAGGTGAAGTCGATGCGCGCCCATCCCGATGCTCGCGGGACGGGGGCAGGGCGCGCAATGCTGACCCATTTGATCGACCATGCACGCGGGCAAGGGTTTCGCACAGTGAAGCTGGAGACCGGATCAGGGCCGGTGTTTGAAGCCGCCCTTGGTCTCTACAAAGCGTTTGGATTTACGCCGTGTGAAGCCTTTGCCGGCTACACGCCAGGCGAGTTCAACCAACTCTTTTCGCTAGAGATTTAGTCCAGCTCCCAAGCCCGTTCGCCGTGGTTGGAAATGTCGAGGCCTTCGGTCTCTTCCTCGTCGCTTGAACGCATTGGGAAGATCATCGAAACCATCAGCGCAAGGATCGCTGTACCGATCGCGCTCCACAGCGCAACCACTCCGATCGAGATCGCTTGGCCGGCCAGCGTGCCGCCCATGCTGCCTTCATCGCCATAGCCAACGCCGCCGAAACCTTCGGCCATGAAGACTGCGACCATCAGCGCACCAAGCATGCCGCCCACGCCGTGGACTGCGAATACGTCGAGCGAATCGTCAATGCCCATGCGGTGCTTCACAAGATTGATCGCGCCGTAGCAGATGACCGAACCCATAATGCCGAGCAGGATCGCTGCCCCCGGGCCAACAGAACCGGCCGCTGGAGTGATTGTCGCAAGACCAGCGATCACGCCGGTTGCCCATCCAACCATGGTTGGTTTGCCGACAGTGAACTTCTCGATCAGCAGCCAAACGAGTGCTGCTGCTGACGCTGCGACATGGGTGTTGATGATCGCAGAGGACGCATCATCGGTCGCTGTAAAGGCGCTGCCGCCGTTAAAGCCGAACCAGCCGACCCATAGCAAAGCCGCACCAACCATGGTGAGGCCGGGCGCATGGGGAAGGAGTGGTTTTTCAGGGAAACCTTTGCGTTTGCCGAGCAGCAAAGCGACCACCAGGGCGGACACACCAGCGGTCGTGTGGACCACTAGCCCGCCTGCGAAATCGACCGTGCCAAAGCTCTGCGCGAGCCAGCCGCCGCCCCAAATCCAGTGCGCGACAGGGGCGTAAACAACAAGGCCCCACAGCGCGCAAAAGCCGATGACCCAGCCAAAGCTTGCCCGCTCAACCCATGCGCCGATCATCAGCGCCGGAGTGATGACAGCGAAGGTCATTTGGAACAGGGCAAAGGTGCTTTCGGGCATCGTCGTACCCTCGCGCAGAGTGCCTATGTCATTGAGCATCCAAGCATTTCCAGCGCCAATCCAGCCATTGCTGACCCCGCCAAAAGCGAGCGTATAGCCCACCACAATCCACAATAGCGAAGCAACGCAGGCGACCGCGCCGCATTGGATCAGAACAGAGAGAAAATTCTTCGCGCGGACCAGACCGCCGTAAAACAGCGCAAGACCGGGCAAGGTCATCAGCAAGACAAGCGCTGATGAAGTCAAAATCCATGCCGTATCGCCGCTATCATTGGTGGCGACCAATACCGGATCTTGAGCTGCTGCAGCTGTTGGTAAAGCCAGCATTGCAACCAATGCGGCCAATTTACGCGAAATCATCCTATTCCCCCTCGCACTTCGATGTGCGTTCTTTGTCTTGAAAGGGATTTGGCGAAAATTGCGCAGACACACAAGGGGCAGGCGCAAAAATGTCCCACATTTGACCGAATTGGAGCTTTTTTGTCGTCCAGACTTTGTTTTGGAGATGTCGGGTAGATAAGTCGAGATGACCCAAAATCCTCGTAAGACGAGCGCATCAAACTGACTAAAAATGCCGGCCAAAGCCAAGTTCAGCCCTCTTCGATCAAAACCCTAAGATCAAACGAGCGCGTCAAGCACCTGATCGGGCGGCCGGTGGCCATCCATCCAAAAGCGGATATTGGCGATTACTTTCTCGCCCGATGCCTCGCGCCCTTCGGCTGTCGCGCTGCCAATATGGGGCAGGGTCATCACATTGGGATGATGGATCAGGCGCTTGTCGACATTGGGCTCATCGGGATAAACATCCAAGCCTGCGCCCGCCAGATGGCCGCTTTCAAGCGCTGCGATCAAAGCTTCGGTATCGACCATCTCGCCGCGGGCCGTGTTGATCAGCGAAGCACCCGGTTTCATCAGCGCGAGCCGCCGCGCATCGATCATATTGCGGGTGGCTTCGGTCAGCGGTGAGTGCAGCGAAAGAATGTCCGACTGGCTCACCAAACTATCGAGATCGTCGACATAGCGCGCGCCCAGCATACTCTCGACCGCTTCGGGCAAGGGCTTGCGATTGTGATAGATAATGTCGAGGCCAAAGGCGCGCGCGCGGTGCGCCACGGCCTGTCCAATCCGGCCCATGCCCACAATGCCGAGCACTTTGCCGCCCAGCTTTCGGCCCAACATTCCCGATGGAGCCCATCCAGTCCACCCGCCGCTGCGCACCAGCTCGACCCCTTCGCGGATGCGGCGCGGCACGCCGATAATCCCGCACATGGCGATATCGGCAGTATCATCGGTGAAGACGCCAGGCGTGTTCGTCACCACAATCTTGCGCGCAGCAGCGGCGGCCAGATCAATATGTTCCGTTCCCGCGCCAAAGCTGGCAATCAGCTTTAATTTCTCGCCAGCGGCGTCGATCATCTCTGCATCAATCCGGTCGGTGACAGTTGGCACCAGCACATCGCATTCCTGCATCGCTGCGACCAATTGATCGCGCGAAAAGGGCGCGTCTGCTGTGTTGAGAGTAACATCGAACAATTCGCTCATCCGCGTTTCGACAGAGGGCATCAAATGCCGCGTCACCACCACTTTGGGCGTGTGGGTGATCGGTTTGCGCTGCGGGTTTGCGTCGGTTGCCATGTGTCCCGCGCTAGGACGCTAAGGCAGATCGGGTCAAGTCTGGTTAACCAACAGCTTGAAACTATCACCGTGCTGCGATTAAGGACGCGCCCACTATGCGATTGATTCTGACATCACTTTTGGGACTAGCGGCGTTGTTCGCCAGCGCTGGGCTAAACGCCCAGCAGCGCGAGGCACCCTATTGGGCGTCTATGAAGTTTGACGAGGTCAATATGCGGGTTGGCCCGGGTCAGGATTTCAAGATCGACTGGGTTTATAAACGCAAAGGTTTGCCGGTGAAGGTGGTGCGTTTGCGCGAAGGGTGGCGGCTGATGCAGGATCCCGATGGGACGCAGGGCTGGGTCAATGAAAGCCAATTGCTGCTCACCCGCACGGCAATCATCACCGGCGAAGGGCTGGCGGCGATGCGCGCTGAGCCCAATGCCTCTGCTGCAATCAAATGGAATGCGCAAGTCGGCGTTGTCGGCAAGCTTGGTGATTGCGAGGCGGGTTGGTGCGAGTTCAACGTCGGGGGACGCGAAGGCTGGGTTCTAGAGAACCGGCTGTGGGGAACGGGCGCGCCCTAAAAGAAAAAGGCAGCCTTCACGACTGCCTTTCCCCTTTTTCAGATATTCGAAACTTGCGGGCGATTATTCCGCAGCTTCTGTTTTTTGAATTGAGTACGTAACGCCGTCGGGACTGCTCGATTCAAACGATCCATCTTCGCCCATTGCCGAGTTGACCCAACATTCAGGCTCATCTCCGGTGTTCGTGCCTTCGAAACAGATATTCGCGCCATCAACCGTATATGTTCCAGTTGACGTTTCTTCGCCATCGATAACGGTCGTGTAACTGCCATCATCGGCTAATGTTGTGACTACCGTTTCACCGTTATCGCCCGAGCGTGTGAATGCACCTGGTCCATCGGGATAGGCCGCTGCTGCAACCTCTTCTACGGCATCACCTTCAGCTGGTGCATCGGCCTGGTTTTCACAGCCAGCAAGCGCAAGCGCGCTTACAATCAATACGATCTTTTTCATGATTTTCCCCTCAAATTCGTGTCGAATTTGCGGCCCGATCTTATGCTTATTACTGGCCGTTCGAAGGGGAATAGACCCCCTACGCGCGAACAAACGCATATTGATGCAGCTCAGCTAACATAGGCAAGGGGCAATTGCCTAATTCAGCGGGGAGGGGCCCAGATTTAGACCAGCTCGACAGCAATCGCTGTCGCTTCGCCGCCGCCAATGCACAGCGAGGCAACACCCTTCGTCTTGCCCTGCATTTTCAAAGCATTGATTAGCGTCACGATAATCCGCGTGCCCGATGCACCGATGGGGTGACCAAGAGCGGTGCCGCCGCCGTTCACATTGATCTTTTCGTGCGCAATGCCGATGTCGCGCATGGCGAACATAGCAACGCAAGCAAAAGCTTCGTTCACTTCCCACAAGTCCACATCATCAACCGACCATCCGGCACGATTGAGCAGAGTATTGATTGCGCCAACAGGGGCTGTGGTGAAGTCAGCGGGTTCTTGAGCATGGGCGGCAAGCGCCACGACTTTTGCCACTGGCGACAAACCCTTGTCTTTGGCCACGCTTTCACGGGTCAGAACGACAGCAGCTGCGCCGTCCGAGATCGAGCTTGAGGTTGCTGCGGTAATGGTGCCGTCCTTGGCAAAGGCAGCGCGCAATTGCGGGATCTTGTCCGGGCGGCCCTTGCCCGGTTGCTCGTCATGCTCGACCACTGTGTCGCCCTTGCGCCCCTTAATCGTGACCGGCACGACTTCATCGGCAAAGGCCCCGCTTTCAATCGCGGCATTCGCGCGGCGCAGGCTTTCGATCGAGTAATCGTCCATTTCCTCGCGGGTGAGCTGGTAGGCATTGGCGGTTTCTTGAGCAAAAGTGCCCATCGCACGGCCCGGTTCGTATGCATCTTCCAGCCCGTCCAAGAACATGTGATCGTATGTTGTATCGTGGCCGATCCGCGCGCCGCTGCGGTGTTTTTTGAGGAGGTATGGCGCATTGGTCATGCTCTCCATACCGCCAGCAACCACCATATCGACGCTGCCCGATGCCAGCGCTTCTGATCCCATGATGACCGTTTGCATGCCCGATCCGCAGACCTTGTTGACCGTTGTGGCTTGCACCGATTTGGGCAGACCAGCCTTGATCGCAGCTTGGCGGGCAGGGGCTTGGCCAAGGCCAGCAGGAAGCACACATCCCATATAGGCGCGGTCAAAATCAGCGCCGTCAACGCCCGACCGCTCGACCGCTGCGCTGACCGCCGTTGCCCCCAGATCGGTTGCTTCCACGCCTGCCAATGCACCTTGCATCCCGCCCATCGGCGTGCGTGCGTAGGAGAGGATTACAATCGGGTCTTGGGCAGAAAAGGCAGTCATGAAGATGGTCCTTATGAAGGCATGAGGTTTTGGGAGGCTCCATAATGCTGCGTTGCAATAAAGGCAATCATGTGGGTTTGCGTAGCGCTCGACGCTTGCCATTCGCTCCGGCTTGGTGGAAATAGGTATGCAAATTGAAACTTGGGAGAGACAATCATGGCCAATGACAAACGCGAAGAGATGGAAGCCATCCTCGATACGCAGCGCAAGTCCTTCACCGCTGACAGGCCAGAGGCAATGTCGGTGCGCAAAGATCGGATCAAGCGCGCGATGGCCCTGATCAAAGACAATGGCGAGGATTTTGCCAAAGCGATGAGCGCCGACTTCGGCAATCGCTCGATGCAGCAGAGCATGCTCACCGATATTGCTGCGACTTATGCAGCGGGCAAGGATGCACTTAAACATATGGACAAGTGGGCGCGTACCGAAAAGCGCAAGGTGCAGTTTCCGCTTGGCCTGCTGGGGGCCAAGGCTGAGCTGCGCTACGAGCCAAAGGGCGTCATCGGCATCCTCAGTCCATGGAATTTCCCCGTGCAGCTGGCGTTTGGTCCGCTGATGCAAATCCTTGCCGCGGGCAATCGCGCGATGATTAAACCGTCTGAGTTTACCGAGCGCACATCTGATCTCATGGCCGAGCTGACCGCGAAATATTTCGCCGAGGAAGAAGTGGCTGTGATCAATGGTAGCCCCGAAGTGGCAGCAGCCTTCTCCTCGCTTCCCTTCGATCATCTGGTTTTTACCGGCTCAACCCCAACCGGGCGCCGCGTGATGGAGGCAGCATCGAAGAACCTTGTGCCGGTTACGCTGGAGCTGGGCGGCAAATCGCCTGTCTTCATGGGCCGCAGCGCTGACTATGCGAAGGCAGGCGAGCGGATTGCATTGGGCAAGATGATGAATGCGGGGCAAATCTGCTTGGCACCTGACTATATGTATGTGCCGAGTGAGAAACAGGACGAGGCCGTTGCCGGCGTCGCGCAGGGGGTGGAGAATATGTATCCGACCCTGCTTGAAAACGATGACTATGCTTCCATCGTCTCAGACCGTCACTTTGAACGCTTGCAGGAAGTGGTGGCCGATGCGCGCGACAAGGGCGCAGAAGTGGTCGAGGTTAATCCGGGCAATGAGGATTTCGGATCGTCCAATGCGCGCAAAATGCCGCTCACCATCCTCAAGAATGTGACGGATGAAATGCAGGCGATGCAGGAAGAGCTCTTTGGCCCCGTCCTGCCGGTCAAAACCTACAGCTCCATCGATGAAGCGATCGACTATGTGAACGAGAAGGATCGCCCACTTGGTCTCTATTATTTTGGCGAGGACAAGGCCGAGCAGGAGCAAGTGCTCACCAAGACAATCTCGGGCGGGGTGACGACCAATGACGTGATCTTCCATATCTCGATGGAGGATCTACCGTTCGGCGGTGTTGGTCCGTCAGGGATGGGCAGCTATCACGCGGTTGAGGGTTTCCGCGAGTTCAGCCATGCGCGCGCCGTTTATCACCAGCCCAAGATCGACATTGCCAAGCTTGGCGGCTTCAAACCGCCTTATGGCAAGACGATTGAGAAGACGATCGCCACCCAGATGAAATAGCCGCGCGGGCGGGGTGATAGAGCGGCCTGAAAGCAACTATCCACCGAGTTGCAACGAAAGTGGCGCGAATTGCACGATTCGCGCCCTTGCACCTTGCTTAAAACGCGCCTAGTCGCGGGCGCAGTTTGTGAAGCTCTAGGAGACCCTTGTGGTCGATCTCAGCCAATATCTGCCGATCCTGATCTTTTTGTTCATCGCGCTCGGCCTCTCCTGCCTCTTCGTGTTTGCGCCGATGATTGCCTCGCGCTTTACCGGCGCGCACAATCCCGATGCAGAAAAGCTCTCTGAGTATGAATGCGGTTTTCCCGCGTTCGAAGATGCGCGCAGCCAGTTCGATGTGCGCTTCTACCTCGTCGCGATCAGTTTCATCATCTTCGATCTGGAGGCAGCGTTCCTCTTCCCATGGGCGGTAAGCTTGGGCGAAACGGGCTGGGCCGGCTGGATCGGCATGATGGTCTTCCTCGGCATTCTGGCAATTGGCCTTGCCTATGAGTGGAAAAAGGGAGCCCTTGATTGGGAATAAGGGACTGCACATGAGCAATACGATTATTACCCCTCCGACCGCTCCGATTACGGCTGCAGAAGCCGCTGCCAGCATGCCCACCGCCAAGGGCGGCGAAGTGCGCACGCCGGACGCTGATTATTTCGAGGCACTTCAAACAGAAGTGAATGACAAAGGTTTCCTGGTCACCTCGACAGAAGACGTCTTCCAATGGGCGCGCACTGGCTCGCTATGGTGGATGACTTTTGGCCTTGCCTGCTGCGCGGTTGAGATGATCCACGCCAATATGCCGCGCTATGATATGGAGCGTTTCGGCGCCGCCCCGCGTGCATCACCGCGCCAGTCGGATTTGATGATTGTGGCGGGAACGCTCTGCAACAAAATGGCGCCTGCGCTGCGCAAGGTTTACGACCAGATGTCCGATCCCAAATATGTGATCAGCATGGGCAGTTGCGCCAATGGCGGCGGCTATTACCACTATTCCTATTCCGTAGTGCGCGGATGCGATCGGATTGTGCCGGTCGATATCTATGTGCCCGGTTGCCCTCCAACGGCAGAGGCGCTGCTTTACGGCGTGATGCAATTGCAGCGCAAAATCCGCCGCGCAGGGACGATTGAGCGATAGAATGAGCGTCCTCCACTCCGCCCCCAAATTCGCTTCGAACGACGGCGTGCTTGATGCGCTCACGAAAGCGCTGAAGAAGTCGGTAATCGCTTCAAACGAAGCGCATGGCGAGATTATCCTCACCGTCAAGCGCGAGGAAGTGGCCGATGTGCTCGAAACCTTGCGTGACGATCACGAATATCAACAGTTGATGGAAATCGCGGGCGTTGATTTCCCACAGCGGCCTGAGCGTTTCGAAGTCGTCTATATGCTGCTTTCCGTCACTAAGAACCACCGGATCATGGTGAAGTGCAGCACGGACGAGGCAACACCTGTTCCAACGGTTACTACGCTTTGGCCCAATGCCGGCTGGCTCGAACGCGAAGTGTTTGACCTTTACGGCGTGCTTTTCGCAGGCAACAACGATCTTCGCCGCATCCTCACCGATTACGGGTTTGAAGGGCATCCTTTCCGCAAGGATTTCCCGCTGACGGGCTACACCGAACTGCGCTATTCCGAAGAGGAAAAGCGCGTTGTCTACGAACCGGTCGAACTCGCCCAAGATTTACGTCAGTTCGATTTCCAATCCCCATGGGAAGGGGCGGATTACGTGCTGCCCGGTGACGAGAAAGCCGAAGAAGACGACGCTTCTAAGGAGGACGGCAAATGAGCATCGAACTCCAGGAAAGCCTGACCACTGAAGGCGAAGTGGTTTCCAACTACACGATCAATTTCGGTCCGCAGCATCCCGCCGCCCACGGCGTTTTGCGCATGGTGATGGAATTGGATGGCGAGATTATCGAGCGGATTGATCCGCATGTGGGCCTGCTCCACCGCGGCACTGAAAAGCTGATCGAACATAAGACTTATCTGCAAGCGCTGCCTTACTTTGACCGCCTCGATTACTGTTCGCCGCTCTGCATGGAGCACAGCTACGTTCTTGCGATCGAAAAGCTGCTCAATCTGGAAGTGCCAGAGCGCGCGCAATATCTGCGGGTGTTGTTTGCTGAGCTTTCGCGCATCTGCAATCACTTCCTCAATATGGGCGCGCATATTCTGGACGTTGGCGCGTTTACCCCGAACTTGTGGATGATGGATCTGCGCGAAGATTGCATGAATTTCTTCGAGCGGGCTTCGGGCGCGCGCATGCACTCGGCTTGGTATCGTCCGGGCGGCGTGCATCAGGATGTGCCGGAAAAACTGCTGGTCGATATTGGCGAGTGGATTGACGAGCGACTTCCCGGTCTTTTCGGCGATGCGATCAGCCTCGTTGAAGACAATCGCATCTTCAAGCAGCGCAATGTCGATATCGCGGTGGTCAGCCGCGAGGATGCGTTGGCATGGGGCTTTTCCGGCCCGATGATCCGCGCTGCCGGCATCCCGTGGGATCTGCGCAAATCGCAGCCTTACGATGTCTATGACCGGATGGAGTTCGATATTCCGGTGGGCACGAATAGCGATTGCTACGACCGCTTTATGATCCGCGTGAAAGAGATTGGCGAAAGCGCGAAGATTATCAAGCAGTGCCTCGCGCAAATGCCCGAAGGTCCGATTGCGAGCGATGATCGCAAGGTTTCTCCTCCGAAACGGGGTGAAATGAAGCAGTCGATGGAAAGCCTGATCCACCACTTCAAGCTCTACACAGAGGGCTTTCATGTGCCCGCTGGCGAAGTTTACGTGGCCACCGAAAGCCCCAAGGGTGAGTTCGGCGTCTATTTGGTCAGCGACGGGTCGAACAAACCGTACCGGTGTAAGATCCGCCC
>CALLIO010000116.1 GCA_938009055.1 uncultured Altererythrobacter sp. | reverse complement strand
GGGTCGCGGTCATCGTGATAGCCGCGTGATCCATCGGGCAAATCGGACATGTCCACGCCTTCGACCTCGCGGAATTCACGCCAATCATACAGGCCGGTGCGGTTGGCTATACGCCATTCGCCGCCACGCTTTTCAAAGCGATCAATATAGCGCCCCGCGATCACCGCGGAATAGATCGCGCCTTTGTCCGGGAAAATTTCGGCCATGGGATAGCCGGCGGGGATGGTGTGCATCGCGGTCATATAGGTTTCGGTGTGGCACACCGCCTCACCATCAAATCCAAACTGGATCTGGCCCAATTGGTGCTGGGTCGCAAGGCACAGATCGATAATCGCGCGCGCCTGTTCGACAAAGCCGCGCCAATCGCCGGATACCGTGCCAAATCCGAAGGTCGCGTCGCCGTGGAACAGGGTGTCCATCATGTTCCAGCGCCGCCGATCAATGGCGTGCGCGTAGGCGTTGATCACATCGCGAATGGCTTCGCGATCTTCGAGGCGTAGGTCCATTGTCACAGCTCCACGATGACTTTGCCGATATTGCCGCCAGTGAACAGTTTGGCGTAGGCGTTCAATGTGTTTTCAAGCCCCTGGGTCACGTCATAAGGCATGGTGAGATCGCCAGCTTCAACCCACCCGCGCAATCGCTGGGTCAGCCGTTCGCCTTGATGCATGAAATCGGGCGAAAAGAACCCCTCAACCCGCAACCGGCGCATCAACACTTGATCGTATTCGCGCGGAGCGGTGCGCGATCCCGATGTGTAGTCAGAGACCAGCCCGCACACCGCGATACGCCCGTAATGGTTCATCCGGGTGAGGACATGGTCCAGAATGGGCCCGCCGACATTGTCGAAATAGACATCGAACCCACCGGCTGCGTCCAATTGTTCGCCAAGGTTGTCAGCTTTGTAATTGATCGCGCCCGCGCACCCAATGCCGTCCACCAAATAGCGGCATTTGTCATCGCCGCCCGCTATACCCCAGGCTTGGGAGCCGAGCAGGGATGCGATCTGTACGGCCAACAATCCCGTCGCGCCTGCGGCGGCGGATACCAGCACGGTTTCGCCCGCTTTCGCCGCGCCGGTCTCTTCGATGCCCCACAGCGCGGTCCACCCGTTCATGCCAAGCGGCCCGAACCAGGCGCGCCGGTCTTGCACCGTGGGATCAAGGACAATGGCGCCCGCCATCGCCGCATCGACCTGGCTGATATCGGCCCATTGGCCAAAGGCGCGCACGATGTCGCCTTCGCTAAAACCGGGGGCGCGGCTGGCGATAACTTCGCCCAGAACCAGGCCCGTCATCGGGCTGCCCACAGTCAGCGGTGGTTGATAGCCGTCTTCGCGGTCTGTCAGCCACATCCGTGTGCCTGCGTCCATTGATAGCATCGCGTTGCGGATGCGGATTTCGCCATCGGCCAGCTCGGGCAGGGTCTTTTGCGCGAGCGTTATCGCGTCCGCAAATTGCGTGCCTTGGGGTCTTGCATCGATGCGCCAGAAACGGGTCTCCATGCCATCCTTTTCCAAGCCGATCGCGCGCGCCACAAGCCGCGCTTTTGCTAGGGCTATCACTTTGGCGCGGTGCGCGCGCGGCGTCCTCTGTCTAGCTTTGGACCAATTCAAAAGAGGAGACGGACATGGCACTTATCACGGTGGTCGGCGCAAGCGGTCGGCAAGGTATGGCGCAGGTGCGCCAAGCGCTCAAAGCGGGTTACGATGTGCGCGCGATCTCGCGGCAAGAAGACCCATTTGGCGGGGCCAAGATTGAAGGGGTTGAACGCGTCGAGGTGCGCCCGATGGATCTGTACGATCCCGCCACCTACCCGGCCGCGTTTGAAGGCACGGACTACATTTTCTACACCCACCCACTGCAAGCGCGCGAGGACCGCGCCGATACGATTGGCGTCGTCGGCAAAGCGGCGGCGGAGGCGGGTGTGAAGCGGCTTGTCTGGAACACATCAAGCTGGATCCCCGATAAGCCCGGCGATCCTCACACCTATGGCAACAACACCGCTGGCATCAACGCGCTGTGGCGTTCGGGCTGCCCGGGCACCGTGTTTGGCAGCGTGCTGTTCATGGACAATCTGCTGACCAATTGGGCGCGCCCCTTCATCATGAATGAAGATCGCTATGTCTATCCGCACGAGCCGCATCTGGAATGCAATTGGATTAGCTTGGACGATGTCGCCAAATTCATGCTGGCGGCGATCAAGCGCCCCGATCTGGAAGGCGCATGGCTCAACATTGGTGGGCCCAAGCGGATGCGCGGACCGCAAGTCGCTGAAACGCTGAGCAAAGTGCTCGAGAAGGAAGTGAAATACGATCCGTGCACTCCGGCTGAATTCGGCGAATTGCTGGTTAAGGCCGGCGGCGATGATGTGCCCGAAGAAGCGCGCGCTGATATGGCGGCGGGCATTGCGGCCTTTTACGAATACAACAACACGGCGCCGACCAAGCCGTTCGAAGTTGATATGGACAATGTGATGGAACGCTTCCCTGAATTGGAGGGCGAGCTTCAGGACATGGAAGAATGGGCCGCCGATCAGGAATGGGGCGAATCGAACTTCCGCCCCGCGTTTGGCTAAGTCCTTGGCTAATCCATGAGCGATCTTCGCGCGGCCAATATTGCCATTGGCGAAGCGTTCTACCGCGCGCTTGAGGCAGGCGACTTTGAAGCTCTGGCCGATTTGCACCACGATGATGTGGTGTTCAATCTGCTCGGCTCCACGCCTGTCTCAGGGCGCTGGGAAGGCAAGGAAGAATGCTTTGGGCCGCTGGTCGCTGACATGGTGGTTGGCAAGCTTGATCCGGAAACAATCCGTTTCTCGCGCGAATGGCGCATCATGTGCGCGGATGAGGAGCGCGTGGTTGGCCTGATGCGCGGCGGCGGCATGGGCAAAAACGGGCATGAGTATATCCAGACCTATTGCCAGATCATGACGATCAAAGATGGCAAGATCATTGAAACGCACGAGCTGTTTGATACAGCTCTGGTTGAGCTGGCGCTCAATGACAATCCGACTGCGAAGGGACCGACTGAGGTCGCTAAACCCTTCGCTTTTTAGGGGCTACTCCGCCGCTTCAGCTTGCTGGGGCGCGAACATATCGGCCAAGCCAGCTTCATCAGCCGCCAGCAATTTCTCAACCCAGCCATGGAAGACTTGTCCGCCGCGCTCATTTTTGCCGAACAAAACTTCTTTCATCAGGCCTGATTGCAACGCCTCGTGCTGGCGCTTGCCGGTCGCATAATCTTCATCGCGCACCACCACTTCCAGGAAGTCGAACTGCTCATGCGCTGACTTGATATCCTCTTCCGTCTCCGGCTGGTTTTCCATCACATAATATTGCGTGGTGAAGCTTTCGCCCACATGGCTGCCGGGGAAGAGCTGGCTGATCATCGCCCCGCGCTGCCCGCCGCCATAAAAACTGGCGATCGAGATGTGGGGGAAGATCGTCCACACGCCCGATAGCAGCGCATCGTGCGGAATCTCGTCATCGCTCATCTGCGACAAATCTTCTTCGACATCCGAACCCACGCGGGTCGCCATTTTGGATGGGGCAGACAAACGCTGGTGCGGCCCCCACGCGAAGAAATTCGCGCGGTTATAAAAGTCGGCGCCAAATGTGTCCTTATGCAGAACGGGCAGGTGGTAGAAATCGAGATAGCCGTCATAGGCCGTTTTCCAGTTCGGCCCAGCGAGGGTGCGCTGGCTGAACAAGGTCCAATCCTCAAGTCCGAACGCTTCGAGCAGGCTGTCATAGCCGCACAGATAATCGGGAATGGAAAGGGTGGAATTGGGGTCAAGCGTGGCCCAGATCAGCCCTGCGCTTTCATGCACGGGGAAGCGGGTGAGGCAGTGCTTGGACTTATCGATAGAGCCAAAATCCTGCGGGCTAGCAACACCGATCAGATCGCCGTTCTGCTTAAACGTCCAGCCGTGATAGCCGCACATGAAGCGTGCGGCATTGCCGGTGCCCTCGACAATCGGATTGCCGCGATGCGAACACATGTTGAGGAAGGCGATCACCTCGCCATCTTTCTGCCGCGAGAGGAACAGCGGCACGCCGCAAATATCCATCGCCTTGAAATCGCCCGGGTTTGGTAGCTCGCAGGACGGCGCGACCATCAACGGCAAGCGCTTGAAGATCTTGCTCTTCTCCTGCTCGAACAGCTCAGGATCGGTGTAGGCACTGGCGGGCACGCGCACCACTTCATCGGCCAATTCCATCGTATCGGCAGCGCCATGCTCGATAAGATTGCGGGTCATTTCGATCAGTTGTTCACGTGACATCCGGTCTTCCTCTTGGCCAAACTTTGGCGCGGTTCTCTCAAGCGCAGCCGCAAATGGCAATTCACTCTTTTGGTTAGGGGGCTTCAAATGCCCTCAAACAGCAAAAAGGGCGACCCGTTTCCAGGCCGCCCCTTTGCAATTCTATTGGCCGTGGTGGCTTAGAACTTGAAGCT
>CALLIO010000115.1 GCA_938009055.1 uncultured Altererythrobacter sp. | reverse complement strand
CAATGGCGGGCTGACGCGCGAAAACGGTGAACATTACCGCAAAACTGTGCTAAGTCGCGGTGGAACAATGGATTATTTCGAAATGTATAAGAATTTCGCAGGGCGCGAGCCGGATGTGAAATATATGATCGAAAGCCGCGGGCTGACCCAAAAATAGGGTGTCCGCGATATAGGTTTCCCAGCTGGGAGCCGGGAGGGCGAACGACCGGTGTCGCCCTCCTTTTGCGGTGATCTTAGGTGATGAGCGCGCGTGCGCCATCCTCGCCGATCCATTTGGCGTGAACGCTCCAGACCTTGGCGATAGTGTTTTCGCGCAAAGCCTCTTGCGGCGGGCCGCTTGCTGCCATCGCGCCCTCTTCCAGCACGATTGCATGGTCAGCATGGTTCATCGCCAGCGCCAGATCATGCAACACGATCACAATCCCTGCGTCTGCGTCCGCTGCGCTGCGAAGGTGCGCAAGCAATCGCAATTGATGCGCCAGATCGAGCGCGGCCAGCGGTTCATCGGCAAGTATCCATTCCGGCTCGCCCGCCAGAACGCGCGCAAGAAGCGCCCGCGCCTTCTCACCGCCTGACAATTGCGAGGCTGGACGGTGGCGCAATTCTTCCAAATCAAGCGCTGAAATGGCTGCCTCAACCGCATCCGTCCCACGATCACGATGCGGCAAGCGCCCGAGCCGTACAAGATTTGCGACAGAGACATCCCAGGCAATATCAGCGGATTGCGGCAAATAGCCAATAGCCCGCGCGCGGCTTTGCGGATGGAGTGAGGCCAGCGGCGCGCCCTCCAATGTGACTGCGCCCGATGCCGGCTCGATCAAACCGGCAAGTCCCATCAAGGCAGAGGATTTGCCCGCACCATTGGGCCCGCAAATCGCAGTAATCTGCCCGCGTTGCGGCGCGATAGAGAAGCCGTCCACCACTCGCTTTGCGCCTCGCTCTAAGGCGAGATTTTCCGCTCTAAGGGTCACACCAGCCCCCTTCGCATCTTGATAAGCAGCCATAAGAAGAACGGCGCGCCGATCAGCGACAATGCAATGCCAAGACGCAGCTCGGTGACGAAGGGCAATATCCGCACGGCGCAATCTGCCACCAGCACCAGCAACGCGCCAGCCAGCGCGCTTGGCACGATCAGGCTGGAAGGCAAACGGTCGGTCAAAGGGCGCACCAGATGCGGCACGATCAATCCGACAAATCCGATGATGCCAGCGACCGCCACGCTTGCGCCAACTGTCAGCGCGATCCCGCCGATCAAGAGCCACAGCAGCACGCGGGCGTTTACGCCCATCGAGCGCGCAGCCTCCTCTCCCAAAGTCAGCGCATCGAGCGACCGTGAAGCAAGGCCAAGCAGGAGCAACCCGATGGCCACCAAGGGAGCCGCCAGCCAAACCTCGTTCCATGATCGGTCGGTCAGCGCGCCGTTGAGCCACATCACAATCTCGCTCATCGCGAAGGCATTGGGCGACAAAGTGATGGCCAGCGCCGTCATCGCGCCTGCGAAACTCGCAATCATCAATCCGGCCAGCGTAAAGAGCGCAATGCCCCCGGTTCTCCCCGCGATCAGCGCCAGCATCGCCATGCCCAAAGCTGCCCCGGTCAGCGCAGCCAAGGGCAGCGCATAGGCGCTGGCAGCATAGCCCAGCCAGAAGCTCGCCACCGCTCCCAATGCGGCCATGGGCGCAATCCCAAACAAGCCCGGATCAGCAAGCGGATTGCGCAAATATCCCTGCATGGAGGCCCCAGCGGCTCCCAATCCCGCCCCAATCACCATCGCCAGCAGCGAACGCGGCAGGCGCAATTCCATCAAGATCAGCGCGGCATTGGGCGTTTCTGCCGGATCAATCCACACGCGTCCTGCCAACAGCGAAAGCGGAAAGGCAAGCAGCAATAGCGCAGCAAATATCAGCGAGGCACGGTTCATCGCATGCTCTTTCTAATCTGCGCCAGCCGTTCCATCGCCGCGATAATTGTCGGCCCGCCGCAATAGAGCAATTTGGGATCAAAGTGCTCGATGCGCGTGCCCTCAAGCTGAACCAGCAAAGGGTGCGTTTGCCCTGCACTGTCCCCGGCAATCAGCACCAGTTCGGGCGGATTGGCCAGCACTTGCTCGAGCGACAAGCGATCAGCTTGCCCCAGCCCCATTGATTGGCTGTGACTGGAAAATCCGGCCTGTTGCATCAATTCAGCGATCAAGGTCTGCTCACCAGCAACAATCTCGCCCGATTGCCACAGCACGGTCGAGATCGGCTCGTGCCCTCGCCGCGGCGCATTTTCAAGAAGCGCATCATCAATCGAGTTCTGAACGCTCCACCCGCGGCTTTCGGCATCGACTTGACGCGCCAGCCGCTTAATCTGCGCCTTGCTATCCTTCACATTGGTGGGCGAGCCGAATGTGTCGACCGGAATGTCCAGATTGCGCAAGGCGTTCAGCGTTGCAGGCGACATGAATTTGCTCGCAAACACGCGGTCTGGGTCCAGCGCAAGCACTTCTTCCACCGAGCCGCCGGTCACATCGTATTGTTGCGCAATATCCTGCGGAATAGAGCTGGAACGCGGATCATGGCTGTAATGCGACAACGCAAGGATGCCTGGGTGATCGAGCTCGACCAATATCGCATCCGTGCACGGGTTGAGGCTGACGACAAGCTCCATAGCGGGCCGGATGTTCGGACCATTGGCCTCTGGAGCACAAGAGGCAAGCAACAGCGCGCCAGCCACGAAGCCTGCTCGTCCGAACCCCACAATGTCGCGCCATTCCCTCACGCTCAAAGCGTTAAGCGGCCCTGTGCGAAGCGGCAAGTGACATCAGTTAACTTTCTATGGGCTCCTGTACCCAATCGGGACGACCAAATCTGCACGCTCGCCAAACGGAAAATCCGCCGATACGCGCTTGGGCGCGATTTTAAGACATGGCAAACACAGACAAACCCATCATTATTCCGATAGGAAACAGCGCCAAGAAAAGCGGCGCGCGCCACACCGGCAAGCGCTTGCTTGTGCTTGCCGCGGCCATCGCTGTGCCTGCCTTTGCCGCGCCTTCGGATTGGACGCAGATTGGCCCGGGTCCGGCTGAATTGGCGCGTTCGGATGCACCCACAATTGCGCCCATGCCGTTTGAAGTTTCGGGCCAAAGCTTCCCCGGCTCTGCGTTCTATTACCTAGAGGCAACGCCTGAAGTCACCTATCACCTGCCCAGCCTTGATCCCACAGAAGCCCCTGATGCTGAGGAGATCGCAGCTCTCGGTACTGAAATTGACGCTGGCCCCGCCGCCTCCGGCTTCCTTGCCCGCGGCACAGGCTTGGACAAGGCCCGCGCGCTCAAATGCATGACGCAGGCCATTTACTACGAAGCTGCTAGCGAAAGCGAAGCTGGCCAGCGCGCCGTTGCGCAAGTTGTGCTCAACCGCGTGGCGCATTCGGCATGGCCGTCAAGCGTGTGCGGCGTAGTCTATGAAGGGCACACCCGCTCCACTGGATGCCAGTTCAGCTTTACTTGCGATGGATCGATGCGGCGCACGCCCGCCCGTTCGAGTTGGGCCCGCGCGCAAAGGGTCGCTGCCCGCGCGCTTGCTGGCGAGGTTTACACACCCATCGGCCTAGCAACGCATTATCACACCAATTGGGTCAATCCGTATTGGGCACCTTCGCTTAATTTCGTCGGCACAATCGGCGCGCACCGTTTCTACAAAATGCATGGCCGCAATGGCACGCAGGCGGCGTTTAGAGGCCGCTATGCCGGTATCGAACGGATCCCTGTGCCCAATCTGGGCCGCCGAGCTGCGCCAGTGGTGCCCGCAGGGCCGCCGCAAACAGGCGATTTCCTGCCATCGTCAGCCCTTCCCGCCGGAAGCGCATCGAACTTCACGCCAACACCAGCTGCGCCCGCTGCTGCGACAAGTCCGGCGGCAGCGCCAAGTGTTGCTGCAACCCCTGATCCTTATGCCAACAGCAACATCTTGCCCGGCGCAGGACAGGTAAAAGATGAATATGCCGGATCGGGTCAATGGATCAACCAGCCGGGCTCTGGCGGCGGGGTAACACCCTAGTTGGGCTGCGAAACTAGGGGTTTTCAAGGATTGCGCGCCCCACCCCGGTTGAACCACCATATTACAGTTAACACGTTTGAAACCGTAAGCTCGAACCAAGCATTAGCCCTGCCGCGGTAGAAGAGTTTACAAGTTGGGATCACACAGGACGATACTGCGAATGACGCTTCACCCCGCTCTTCAACGCACAGCAATTCACTCTTCAATTGCGCGCGTAATGGCCTATCGGGCACTTGGCAAAGCTGCCAATGACAATGGCCTGTTTGGCACGGGGTCAACGCTGCAGGAAACCGAACTGTTTGATCCTGCTCTGCGATATTTCGGAAAGCACGGATTGGGCGCTGCCCGCGGAGCGCGCAAAGAAGCAGAAGCTGCTTTTTTTGCCAATGACAGTGCTGCTTACGATTATTGGCTTGGAATTTGCCGCGTGTTGGATCGCCGCCTTGCGCTCCAGGCAAGCGATACGATGGTCCGCAAGGAAACAGCAACCGTCACCTAAACTGTTGCAGCTGCATCATTTTTTGAAAGCAGCTTAGTTTCGACCTCACCAAACGAGGGTTCGAACCCCTCCCTGCGCGTAAAAATGGTAAGCACGCCGTTAACCAATCGGTGACTACTCCATATTAAGGCAGTTCCTATGGCGAGGGCTAACTCTCTTAGGAAACTTCGTGCGATTGTCACATCGCGCAAGAACGCTGACAATTTGTCTGCGCGCGTTCGCCGTACGCTTGTCTCAACGCTTTATACCAACCCTGCCAGTCTCGCCATCGGCGCGTTCAACGGTATAGCCTCGACAGCGATTGCCGCATGGGTTGCAGAGTTGCCTGTCCTCTACGTTGGCTGCGTGATCCTGACGATTATTGCCGTGGCCCGCGTTACTGCCGCCCTTGGCCTGTCACCCGACAAAGCCCACCGCAGCACCCGCCAGCTCGAATTTATCTACGAAATCGGCGCTTTTTCTTATGCGCTTGCGATCGGCACAATTGCCGCCATCACCATCTGGTACGAGGCCAGCGCCGCTGTCGAAGTGCTGATGGTCGCCAACGCGCTTTGTTACGGCGTGGGGATCTGCGCGCGCAATGCCGGACGCCCAAATATTGCATTGGGCCAGCTTACCCTGGTGTGTGTGCCGATTATGATCGTCTCACTAATGATCGGCTCGCTCGCCTTTATCGCGCTGTTTGTGAATATGGTGCTGCTGATACCGGCCATGTCCTCGATCACCATGAACGTCTTTAAGGTTTTGCGCGATTCCATTGCTGCGGCTGAAACCAGCGCGCAATTGGCCGACAAGATGCAGACGCTCGCCCGCACCGACGTCGTCACTGGCCTTGCCAACCGCGCAGGCCTCAACCACGCGATGGTTGAAACCATGATGGAGATCGAAAAGGACACGCGCCTTGCGCTGATCTGGATCGACCTCGACAAGTTTAAGGAAGTGAACGATCTGCTCGGCCATCCGGTCGGTGACCGCGTGCTAAGCGAAGTTGCCCGCCGTTTGCGCGATGTCTGCCCCGAAGGCGCGACTGTTGCGCGCTTTGGCGGCGATGAGTTTATCGTCTTTGGCAAGATTTCAGATCGGATGGAAAGCGAGCGCATCGCCAGCGAAATCCATGCCGAGATTATGCGCCCCGTTCGCATCGATGGCGACCGTTTGGAAGTGCGTGCATCGCTCGGCGTAGCCGTCCTTCCCGAAGATGGCCGCGATGCCGATACTTTGATGCAAAGCGCTGACCTTGCGCTTTATCACGCCAAGGTCGGTGGCCGTTCGCAGACCCGCTTCTTCGACCCATCAATGACCCGCGATCTAATCCGTCGCCGCGAGATTGAGGGCGAATTGCGCGCGGCGATCGCCAATGATGAATTGTCGATTTTCTTCCAGCCGATCATCGATCTGGAAACCGGCAAGATCCGCTGCTTTGAAGCGCTTGTGCGCTGGTTCCACCCTGAAAAGGGCGAGCTGCGTCCCGACGAATTTATCCCCGTGGCCGAGGAAACCGGCGTCATTCTAACGCTTGGCAATTGGATCACGGCGCAGGCCGCCCGCGCCGCTGCGCAATGGCCCGAGGATGTTTCGCTCGCCGTCAATCTTTCCCCGCTCCAGATCCGCGCGCCAGGCGCGGCTTTGGGCATTCTCAACGCTCTTCGCGAAGCACGACTTGATCCGACGCGGCTCGAGCTTGAAGTGACAGAGAGCCTGTTTGTTGACGACGACCCAGCCTCCAGCGCCTTCATCGAGGAACTGGCCGGACGCGGCGTGAAATTCGCGCTTGATGACTTTGGCACGGGCTATTCTTCGCTCGGCTATATCAACCGCTATCCCTTCTCCAAGATCAAGGTTGATCGCAGCTTTGTTTCGGGTGAAAATGTCGGCAAGAAGAGCGACGCGATCATTCGCGCTGTGGCCGAAATGGGCTCACAACTCGGTATGGAAATCGTTGCCGAGGGATTGGAAGAAGTCGAGCAGGTGCAAAAGGTCAAGGAAGCCGGCTGTACGCTTGGACAAGGCTATTACTTCAGCCGCGCCGTGCCCGATTATCTGGCCATGATGCTGCTTGCTCAGGAACGCGAAGAAGGCATTCCGATCCGCGCTTCGGCCTAGAATTTTGCGCTGACCGCGCCTCTCCCACAAAATTCGAGCTTCAACCGACGCATAACGCGTAGTTTTCCCTAGCTTTATAGCTATTGCGAAGCATTTGCATAAATTGTTGCTAATTCGGTCCTTTTGTCTGTTGCATTCCCTCTTTTCGAGGCTTAACCGACGAATAAGACTGCGCTCGCCCGCGCGCGATCAATATGTTCGGGCGGTGCAAAACTGAAATGCTTCGGCTCGCATGGTAATGCGGCGACACAGTGAAGGAAGAATTTTCCCATGGCCCAAGGCGCAGGACGCAACAAAATCGCCCTTATTGGTTCCGGCATGATCGGGGGCACGCTTGCCCACCTCGCCGCGAAGAAAGAAATGGGCGACATCGTCCTGTTCGACATTGCCGAGGGTATGCCGCAGGGCAAGGCGCTCGACCTGTCGCAATGCGGTCCGGTTGAAGGTTTTGACGCCAAGATCACCGGCTCCAATGATTATGCCGATATTGCGGGCAGCGATGTTGTGATCGTAACCGCCGGCGTGCCGCGCAAGCCGGGGATGAGCCGCGATGATCTGCTCGGGATCAATCTGAAAGTGATGAAAGCGGTTGGCGAAGGCATCAAAAACAACTGCCCCGATGCTTTTGTGATCTGCATCACAAACCCGCTGGACGCGATGGTTTGGGCATTGCGCGAATTTTCCGGCCTGCCGCACAATAAGGTTGTCGGCATGGCGGGCGTTTTGGACAGCGCGCGTTTCGCAACCTTCCTCGCTTGGGAGTTTGATTGCAGCGTGAAAGACGTGAACGCATTCGTTCTGGGCGGCCACGGCGACACTATGGTTCC
This sequence comes from uncultured Altererythrobacter sp., assembly GCA_938009055.1. Classification (GTDB taxonomy): domain Bacteria; phylum Pseudomonadota; class Alphaproteobacteria; order Sphingomonadales; family Sphingomonadaceae; genus Erythrobacter. The sequence continues at coordinate 291 of CALLIO010000115.1, read as the reverse complement.
GGTCAAGAGCTACACCACGGTCAATGGCATTCCGGTTGACGATTATGCCAAGATCAAGGGCGTTGACGCCGCGCGCATCGACGAGATTGTCGACCGCACCCGCAAGGGCGGCGGCGAGATTGTCGGCCTGCTCGGCAATGGTTCAGCCTATTACGCGCCAGCGACATCTGCGATTGCGATGGCCGAAGCTTACCTCGGCGATCAGAAGCGCATCCTGCCATGCGCGAGCTTTGTTGAAGGCAAATATGGTCTCGACGGGCTTTACGTTGGCGTTCCGACAGTGATCGGCGC
>CALLIO010000114.1 GCA_938009055.1 uncultured Altererythrobacter sp. | reverse complement strand
TATGGCGGGAATGAAGGCACACCGACGGAAATGGGCTTTTACCAAGATGGGCGCGCGGCCATGCAATTCCTGCAGGATGAAGGCGTAGGGCCAGAGCAAACGGTGATTTCCGCCTATTCGATTGGCACGGGATTGGCTGTGCAAATGGCGACAGAGCACAGGCCTGCTGCGCTTATGCTCAACGCTCCGTTTCGCTCGCTCACGACCCTAGTGTCAGAGAAGTTTCCGTGGTTGCCGGTAAGCCTCCTGCTGCGCGACCGCTATGAAAGTGAGAGCAAATTGGCAGGTTTTGATGCACCACTGCTGGTGACGCATGGCAGCGCTGACACGCTGATTCCGCCCGCGCATGGCAACGCCTTGAGCGAAAACGTGCGCGGCGCTGTGTTCATCGAGTTTGCAGGGCTTGGCCACAATCAGATGATCGCTGATCCTGTTGTTCAGGCCCAGCATGAATGGTTGAAGGCTCAGCTTCGTTATTAGCGCGGCAGTTCGACTTTCCCCGTTGGGATGATTGTTCCTTGCGCGCTGGCGACTAGCTTCGCTGTGCCCTCTGCATCCTCGGACCAGACATCGGCGCGCACGACCACTTGACGCTTGCCGGCTTTGATCACGGTTCCTTTTGCACGCAAAGCTGTGCCAATTGCAGGCGCCAGAAAGTTGATCGAATAGGATCCTGTAACCACATCCCCAACAGCACTTGCCGCTGCCCAAGCGCAGGCATTGTCCGCCATAAGTCCGACAATTGCGCCATGAGCAAAGCCGTGATGCTGAGTCAATTCATCCCGCATGCTCAAAAGCAATTCGGATTCGCCTTGCCACACTTTAATGGGCTCCACCCCAAGCCAGCTGGAAAAGCCGGATCGCTCGATAGCAACCTCTTTCATATAGGCGATTGATGCCTCCGGTGAGCTAAAGCGTGTCTCGGGCATGTTACTTCCTTAAGTCTGTTATACAGACGTTATGTCACTTGCGCAAAGCTCATGCAAGTCTGATAAGTAGACCTATGAAGCGATATGAAGCATCTCGTTCTCCTTGCCCGATTGGCAGAGCATCCAGAATATTGGGCGATAGATGGGTCATACTCATCTTGCGCGAGGCATTCCTGGGCGCGGCGCGATTTGAGGATTTTATGGCGCGATTGCCGATTAGCCGGGCCGCTCTATCGTCACGGCTGGGCATGATGGCCGAAGCAGGGCTTATGCGGCGTGATCCGCCCGAAGCGAAGCGCGCTCAGTATGTGCTGACTGATGCGGGGCAAGCTCTAAAACCCACATTTGACGCGATGAAGAATTGGAGCGGGCGGCATTTGTTTGAAGGGAACGAAACGCCCGATTGGTAACGTGGCTGGCTAAAACCAGCGCCAAATCCCTGCCGGAATTCCAGCAAGCGCAACTATCGCCGCAAGGCCTTGGAATAGTTGAAAGATAGGCTCAACTAGCCAGCTCGAATGCGCCGCTGCACTACAGGCAATGCGGTTGAATGCCTTTTCAACTCCGCAGGACTTCGACCCACAATGCTACAGTTGCTGAGCTCTATTATATGCAGCCTAGCTTTGTCGTTTAACATTTGTTAATAACTCTTCCGCCGGCCATGAGTCGGGCCAAAAATTGAACTTGGGGACCATTTCAATGCACACATTTGCAAAATTGACTATTGCTGCAAGCGCTTTGGCTGGCGCATCGCTTGCAGCGCCTGCTTCAGCATCGACCATTATTGGCGATACGATTGAATGCGAACAAGTTGGCAGTGGCAGCAATTTCACTTGTACACCTGGCAGTGCCAATGTGGACATGACGACTGAGTTCACAGCGGGCAATAGCACCGCGCAATTTTTGTCGTTCGATTTTGACGCTAATTCCTTGGTGATGACTTCGCTTGTTACCAACAACTTGGGCGCAACAATTATCGAATTCGCCAATCTGACCAATCCTTTCACGGTGGCAACGATCACTGGCCAAACTGGTTTCTCCGGCTTCACTCAGTCAGATGTTTCGATCACCAATGGCGTGTTGAGCCTCAATCTGGCCGACACAAGCAACCCGGCGGGTAGCGCTGTGACTTTCTCGCTCGGAGCGGGCGCAATTCCTGAGCCGGAAACATGGGCTCTGATGCTGCTTGGCTTCTTTGCGACAGGTTTCGCAATGCGCCATGCCAAAGCGAGCAAGCGCAAAGTTTCTTTCGCTTAATACTGGCGGCTTTTTCGAATAAAGGGGGCGCTCGGCGTGAATGCTGAGCGCCCCTTTTCTTTGCTTGCTAGAACCAGCGCCAGATTCCGGCGGGAATGCCAGCCAGCGGCATATGCAGCCAGCTTAGGAACACCCACAATATCAGTGCAATCGCCCAGGGCAGCATTCCTGCAGCGAACAATCTGTGCCAGCGCGGCCAATAATGCGTGCGGCTTTGCCATAGCTCCCAATCTGCGCCCAATTGCGCGCGCTTCTTGCGATCCTGCTTATGCGCGCCATAAAGCGCGAGGAAGCCCATTGCCCCTGCAGTTATCATCGTGCGCCAGCTGGTGAACAGGATGAGGTGCGAGGCTGCCCAAAGGGCAAAGCCCCACATCATGGGATGGCGCGTAACGGCAAAAACGCCGGTCGGTTCTGCGCGCGCCGCTTCCTCGGCGCCGGGCATGGGCAGCGCCGGATTGCCTTGCATCGAACCTGCATAAAGCACCATGGCGGGGATCAGCAGCAGCGTTGCAATGATCCAGCCAGTCTCGCCTGTTCCGGGCAAATCGCCGCTTGGCGCTGCGCGAAAGGCCATCACAATCCAGATGAAAAAGACGATGCTGACAACGGAATAGATCAGCGGGAAAAACTTCCGGCCAAACATCGCCTCAATATGCCGCCTGAGGCCGTGCGACATCACAAAGTGACTGCCCACAAATAGGAAATTGGCCGCCGCGAGCGACACCAGTTTCGGATCCATTCTTGCTCTCTCCCACCAAGGATGCGCTATTGCGCTATCGCAATAAGCTCTACTTTAAATTTCAATGTTGCGCCGCCCGGAATCGGCCCCCTGCCCACCGGTCCGTAGGCAAGGTCAGCGGGCACTGCGATCTCAATCACTTCACCAACGCCCATCTTTGGGATCGCTAGCTGCCAGCCTTTGATAAGTCGACCAAGCGGGAAGGTCGCTGGCTCACCGCGCTCATACGAACTGTCGAAGACATTTCCGTCGAGGAATTTGCCTTCATAATGGACGGTCACTGTGTCGGTGACAGCTGGCCGGTCCTGCGAGCCATTGTACTCAAGCCAGCGCCAGCGCAGCCCGCCGGTGACGAAGTGCCAGCCATCTGATGCCTTGAGCGAGGCTGGATAGGCTTGCTGCTCGCTATGCCATGCGATCGAGCCAATGCCGCTGGCAGGCTCGGTTGGCTGTTCAGGGCCGTCCTGAGCCGCCAATGGAAGTGCAAGGCAGGCGGCGCCAAGCGCACTCAATGATCGCCAAGCAATCACCAGTCATACGCCTTGGGCAATGTGCTTTCATCCAGATCCTTGTAACGCTGTGCCAGCTCGGTTTGATGGCTGGTTAAAGGTTGCTCGACCCCATCAATGAAAACACGGGTTGGTGCAGTTGAGACTTCAAGCGGGTCGCCATCCCAGATCACTAGGTCAGCAGTGGCGCCGGCTGCAATCACGCCGAATTTGCCGCCGTGGCCTGCGATCTCTGCCGGAAGCGATGTGATGGTCGCTAGGGCCTCGCCCCAGCTCAGCCCATCAGCGCCGGGAATCTTGTTCAGCGCCACCAGATTGCCAGCAAATTGCGCAGCAGAGCGCGGATGGCCGTCAGTCGTGCCAGCCAGCCTGCCAATCGCGACTTTAACGCCCGCCTTGGTCAGCCGGCCTACATTGCTTTGCGTGGCTGCTAGCTGTTCAAAGCTGGAAGGCAAATCATCGAGTGCATCGGCAATCACGGGCACGCCAGCAGCGGCAATTTCATCGGCCATCAGCCAGCCTTCGCTTGCCCCGACAAGCACGAGCTTAATTTTCGGATTGGCGCGCTTGAACTTGAGGACTTGGCGAATATCCGCCTCGCGCTCGACTTCGACATACAGCGCTTGCTTGCCGGTCGTGACAGGGGCGAGCGCAGCAGCATCCGCGCGAGTCAGCAATGTGCCATCGCCCGACCAGCGCCCGCGAGCAAAATCGCTCGCTTCTTTCAATGCATTGCCAAGCTCAACATAAGCGGCTGTGCGGCTGCCGCCAGCAATCCGGGCGCCCGTTTCGCCCAGCTCCACCAGTTGGAAAGCGCGGGGCTGTTGGACAGCATCAGGGTCCGCGCCCAAATCAATCAGCGCGCCTTGACCGGCAAAGATCGCAGGGCCGTGATTGGGCGCAACCAGTGCGCGCGTAATGCCAGCCGCGCGGCTGACTTTGATATGTTGCGAGGATGGATTGATCGCGGTTGCGACATCAATTGCCGCGTCAAACCGCGCGTTTGAAGCGCCCTTATCGTTCGAATTGCTAACCGCACCCACATCATAAAGGCCAAGGTCCGTCAGCGCGACGACAATGCCCGGTGTCACATAGGCTCCGTCAACATCAAGCACGCGGTCTGTTGTGAAATCGCGCGAGGTTGGCGTGGGCCCCGCGTAGATGATTGTGCCATCATCGACCATGATAACGCCGTTCTCAATCGGTTCGCTGCCATCCCCTTTTGCGATTGTCGCATTGGCGATGATGAAGTCTTGCGCAGCAGCGGGCGTTGCGGCCAGAGCGGTGGACAGTGCGGCAGATAAAGCAAAGGAGGCTGTGGTGGTTTTCATAAGCGCCCTCATTTCACATCTCCTGCACCGGGCTGGCCAAGCTCGAAATCGCTGACTGGGCGGCGTTTGCGGTCCATCGCATCATACAAAAGCGCGCCGTCGATCCACACTTTTTCAGGCCGCGAATAAACGCTCAAGGGATCGCCATTCCACAGCACAACGTCCGCCATCTTACCCGCTTCAAGCGAGCCAGTCATATCGTCAATGCCCATCGCCTTGGCTGCGTTGAGCGTGATCCAGCGAATGGCTGTGCCATCGGACACGTCGACGCCTAAACGCTTGCCCGCAGCTTGCGCTTTGGCGGCTTCTTGATTGAGGCGTTGGATCGAATTTTCGTCATCGGAATGGATGACCACGCATGCGCCTTCTTTTTCAAGCAAGGCCGCGTTTTCAGGAATGCCATCAAAGCTTTCCATTTTGAAGCCATACCAATCCGCCCAGATCGCTGCGCAAACATCATTTTCGCTCAGCAAATCGCCGATTTTGTATGCTTCGACTGCATGGTGGAAAGCGCTGACTTTGTAACCAATCTCCTTCGCCATATCCATCACCAGCGCCATCTCGTCCGCGCGGTAGCAGTGATTGTGGACGAGGATTTCGCCATCGAGCACGCCGCGCAAAGTTTCCTTGCCCAGATCGCGGCGCGGATCATCATCTTCAGCATAGGCAATCGCATCGAGCCAGGTCTGGCGATTGACGGCGAAATTGCCCATCCGTGTCGAAGGTTTGCGCCCGCGCCCGCCGTAAACCCGCTTGGGATTCTCGCCGCAAGCCATTTTGAAGCCATAAGGCGCACCGGGGAATTTCATGCCCTGCACTGTGCGGCTCGGCACATTTTTAAGCGTTGCCGTGCGTCCGCCCATCAAATTGGCAGAGCCGGGCAGGATTTGCAGTGAAGTGATGCCGCCATTGGCCATCGCGCGGCTGAAGCCGGGGTCTTGGGGCCAGACCGAATGTTCAGCCCAAACATCGGCTGTCACAGGGCTGGTGGCTTCGTTCCCATCGCTATGCGCGGACACGCTGGGCGAGGGATAATTGCCCAAGTGACTGTGAATATCGATGATGCCGGGCGTTACATATTTCCCAGTGCCATCGATGATTGTGTAGCCTTCGGTCGACAAGCC
>CALLIO010000113.1 GCA_938009055.1 uncultured Altererythrobacter sp. | reverse complement strand
TGGAGTTCGATGGCGCTGGCGATGGGCCGCGCGGTCAATCCGTGGCTTGATACTGTTCACCCCTTTGGCGCGGCGCGCGCGGATGAAGAGCTTGGCTGGCTTGCCTGTTCGCTCGATCATGCAACTTACGAGGCGCAATGGCGCATCCCTGAGTTTAGCCAGTGGAGCGAGGCGCGCGATCCTACCCCGATTGCGCGCGAATTTGCCCGCATTTTTCGTAGTGACGCAGCCCATTGTGGCACGGCGAGCAAGCCGCGCGTGATGAAATGCCCGCAATTCTCAGAAATTTTGCCCGCGCTTTTGGAGCAGTTTCCCGATGCTCGGCTAGTGATTGCCAGCCGCGATGATGAAGACGTGCTGCACAGCTGTATCTCGCTGGTCGCAAACCAGATGGCGGTGCAATCCGATAGTGCGGATCTCGCCTTTATCGAGCGCGAATGGCACCGCAAGCTGGCTCTTCGCAGCCAACGATTGGAAGCAGCGTTGGCCAGCTTCAATGGCCCGGTTGCGCACATGCCGTTCGATGCGTTGAACGCAGATTGGGAAGCGGCTATCGGGCGCGCCTACAGCGACTTAGGGCTAACCCTATCCGAGAAGGCGCGCAAAGCGATGCACCGCGAAATGGCGCGCGCTGAGGCGGGCAGCCACAATGACCACGCCGCCCAGCTCGCGCAATTTAGTAAGGGCTGATTAGCCTACGATCTCGTCAGCGCTGAAGAAGAAATCGATTTCGATCTTCGCATTTTCTTCGCTGTCCGAACCGTGAACCGTGTTCTCGCCAATCGAAAGAGCATGCGTCTTGCGGATAGTGCCTTCGGCTGCTTCTTCAGGATTCGTCGCGCCCATAATGTCGCGATTGCGGGTGACGGCATCTTCGCCTTCGAGCACTTGAACCACAACCGGCTCGCTCATCATGAATTCGACGAGTTCGCCAAAGAAGGGGCGTTCCTTGTGAACGGCATAGAAGCCTTCGGCCTGTTCGCGGCTCATGTGGATGCGCTTGGATGCGACGACGCGCAGGCCAGCTTCTTCCAGCATTGCAGTGACAGCGCCGGTCAGATTGCGACGTGTGGCATCAGGCTTGATGATCGAAAAAGTGCGGGTAACCGCCATGACAAATATCCTTGAGTTTTGTGCAATTGAAGAGGGAATTGGGCGCGCCTCTAGCCGTGCATGGGGCGCACTGCAAGCTTTGCGACTATGTGCTTGGGCTAAGCGCGCGGGTCGCTACTTGGCAAATTTACCGCTTAGGGTCAGGGTCGCGGTGGTCTTATCCGCTGCGATATCATCTTCAGCCTGATCGGATTGAGGGTCTGCTTCTTCCGAATCCTCCCCCTCATCCTCGTCTTCAAAGGGATCAAAAGCCATTCCCGCCTTTTTGGAATCGAGCGAAAACATATTGCCCTTGCCATCATCGCCGCCGATCATCTGGCCATCATTGACCGACATCTCCAGCTTGATTTCAATGCCCGCCGCCTCGGCCTCTTCGCGGTAATGCGCCACGAGCTGAGCTGGCGAGGCATCGCTGGCAAGGCTGGTGATCGAGATCGTTGTGCCGTCCCGCTCAAAAGTCGTGCTGTTCACCACTTCTGCGCCGGGAAATAGCGAAAAGCCCATCGGCAATTTAGCGACTGATTTTTCGCCCGATTGCAGGGTCGCAGTGCCCTCGTCATTGGTGATAGTCGCGCTGACTTCGCCGCTTTCAGAATCAATCTCAAAGCTCGATTCCTCCACTTCAGAGCCGCTGCTGCATGCCGCCAAGGCAAGCGATACTGTCACTATGAACGCTAAACGCATGGGCTTCTGATCCTCTTTCAAACCAGTTTCGAACATCGCCGATTTGCTTGAGGCCTGCAAGATGTCAGGCGACTTGCACCCATTTTCCGCCATCCTGACGGTAGAAGGAGCGCTCCAACTCCTCCCCGCCATCCAGCGAGCGCCAAACCTCGCGGGCGGCTTCGATATTGCTGTCATCAAAGAGCAGGAAGGCGCGGTCAAAACCGGTTGGGTCGCGCCATTGCCCATCAGCGAAGACGACATGAGAAGCGGTGTTTTCAGGATTGGTTTCAGCCGAAAGAAGGATCGGTTGGCGCGGTGATGTGTCTGCGCCTGCTTCGCCATTGGCCAGAAAGCTATCGGGGCCCGCTGCCCATAATCCGCGCGAGATGCTTTTGCGCTGGTCTGCATCATCAGCGACGACCAGCAAGCGCTCGTCAATGCTCAGCACCCTGCCTGCGATAAGCGCCACGACCTTTTCAACCGGATCGCGCGAGAGTTGCCAGAAATCGACTTTCATGGGTGGAGCTTAGCCGAGCCAGCCCGCGCCCTCCACCCTTCCACCCGGAAAATTTTCGGACATCATCCGGGTGGAAGGGTAGAGGGCGTGGGCGGAATTGCCCGCTTTCATCAGGCTCCCTTATTCCTCCTGCACCGCTCGGAGCAAAACTTCACATTGTCCCAGTCGCGCGCCCATTTCTTGCGCCAGTTGAAGGGGAGACCGCAAGCCGCGCAAATCTTGCTCGGCAGATCGCCTTTCTTGCGCATTTTTGGCATTATGGCCTCAAGCGCCGGCGCTCTTGTCCACTCGCTTGGCTATCCTCGCGCCTTGCGAGCAAAGCTCGCGGCGCTGCGGGCGGCCGGTCGGCCTTGCGGCCCGTTGGGCCGACGCTCGCGCTCGACCTTCTCATCTTACTCCACGTTTTCGGCTACAAACTGGTCGATCAGCCGCACACCGAAACCGGTCGCGCCCTTATCCCAAGTTGCGCCCGGCTTATCCGCCCAAACCATGCCCGCGATATCGCAATGCGCCCAGGCTACGCCGGGCTTGATAAAGCGGTTCAGGAATTGCGCGGCGGTGATTGAGCCTGCCATCCGCGGGCCGACATTCTTAATGTCCGCAATCGGGCTATCGATCAATTTGTCATAAGCAGGGCCGATTGGCATCCGCCACATCTTGTCGCCGCTCGACTTGCCAGCAGCGGTAAGCTTGTCGGCCAGATCATCATCATTGGCAAACAGGCCGCCATGCTCATGACCAAGCGACACGATGATCGCGCCGGTGAGCGTGGCAAAATCAACGATGGTCTTGGGCGAATATTGCTCCTGTGCCCAATGCAATGCGTCGCACAGAACCAGCCGCCCTTCCGCATCGGTGTTGAGCACTTCGACCGTTTGACCGCTCATGGTGGTGACGATATCGCCGGGGCGCTGCGCCTTGCCATCGGGCATATTCTCGACAAGGCCAACAACGCCAACGATGTTCGCCCTGGCCTTGCGCTTGACCAGCGCCAGCATCGCGCCAGCAACCGCGCCTGCACCGCCCATATCCCACTTCATATCTTCCATGCCGGGTGGTGGCTTCAAAGAGATGCCGCCGGTATCAAAGGTCACGCCCTTGCCTAGGAACACGGTTGGCTCTTCGCCTGCTGCGCCGCCATCCCAGCGGATCGCGAGGAGCCGCGAAGGTTGTTCGGAACCTTGGCCAACGCCAAGCAGCGCGCCCATGCCCAGCTTTTCCATCGCTGGCTCGTCGAGCACGGTCAGCTCTGCGCCCGTGCCCTCAAACGCCGCTTGGCAACGCTCGACGAAACTGACCGGATAGAGCTTGTTGGCAGGTTCTGCGACCAGCACGCGGGTAAATTCGACCCCCTCGGCAATCGCGGATTGATCCGCCCAAGTTGCCTGCGTCCCGTCTGGCGCGTTGAGAGCGACAGCGGATTGCAAAGTGATTTTCTTCTCGTCAGCCAGCTTTGTGCGGTAAATGTCATAACGCCATGTCCGCAGGCGCAAGCCCAACAGCACGGCCGCTGCATCCTCGCCCGACAGGCCCGCACTGCCCAAATCAACCGCGACGCTTTTTTCGCCAGAGCTGGCATATTTGGCGGCGATTGCAGCGCCTGCTTTTTCAAGATTGCCCTTGCGATCGCTCGAATCTGCATCGCCAGCGCCGACGAGCGCAACACGAACCAACTTCCCATCCCTTTGCGCGAACCCTTCAAACACTTGTCCGACGCGTCCTTTGAAGCGGGCGGCAGCGGCTCCTTCAGCAAGCTCAGGTTCAAGTCCATTGGGCAAGGAGCCTTTGTTGACGACATAAGCAAGCAATTGGATGTCACCTGAACCGGTGTCGCTGAAAGAAATCTGCATGGGAACTCCCGCGAAAATGAAGGCTTTCGCCCTTGAAAGAATGTGCGGCGCCAATTCCTGTGGCTGCCCGCCGAATGACGATTGCGATTAGGCGCGAGCGGTGCGATAGGCAAGCCATGTCGGTAAGTTCCAGCAACGGCGCATGCGTCGGGACATCATTTCTATTGCATAGGCGCATGAGGCAGGCCGGTATGGCCTTGCTTTCGGCTGCGCCGATACTGGGCGCGCAACCGGCTATCGCTCAGGATCAGCCGCTTTCCCAAGAAGAAGCAGCGATGCTTTATGAAGAAGAGCAAGCGACTTATCGAACGGCGCCAGCGCCAGCTAACGATGAATTGCCCAAGGCCATTGGGCAGGATGAAGGCGAGCAAGCGCCAGCCGCGACCAAGGCCGAAGCACCAACCCCGCGCGACATTCACTTCGAAGCCGACAAGGCTGAATATGATAACGCCAATGACATCATCACCGCGCGCGGCAATGTCTTGTTGCGCAGCGAAGATCAGTCGGTGCGCGCCGATGCTGTTCAATGGAACCGCAAGACCGGCGCGGTTGTCGCCACCGGCAATGTGCGGCTTGTGGATGAAAGCGGGAACCAGCTCTTCACGCAAAGCGTAGAGCTCAACGACAAGTTTGAAACCGGCGCAATGGAAGAATTGCTGCTGGCCCTGCGCGCGGGCGGCCGCTTGGCAGCGCGTTCGGGAGAGCGCGGCGATGATGGGTCGGTGATCCTGACCGATGCCGCCTATAGCGCATGCAAGGTGCAAGACCCCGATGGCTGCGCGAAAAAGCCCAGCTGGCGCGTCACCGCCGACCGGGTGATCTATGACCCTGAGACCAATACGGTCGATTTCGACGGGGCTGTGCTCGAACTGTTCGGGCGGCGTATTCTGCCTTTGCCCGGCCTCGCCGTGCGCACCGATGGGCAAGCGATTGCCGGTTTCCTTGTGCCCGATTTGCGCATTTCGGAAAGCAACGGTGTCGAAGTTCAGGGCAGCTATTACATGCGCTTTGACGACAATAAGGATCTGTTGCTCGGCGCGCATGTCTATACTGAAGCGGCCCCGATGGTCTCTGCAGAATGGCGCCATTTGACCGGCAAAGGCGCATATCAGATCACCGGTTATGCGACCCATTCCAGCCGCATCTCGACCTTCACCGGCGTGCCAACAAGCGAAAGCGATATTCGCGGCTATATTTTCGCCAATGGACGTTTCCAGTTTACGCCTGAGTGGAGCTTTACTGGATCAATCCGCTTCGCCAGCGACCGGACATTCCTGCGCCGTTATGACATCAGCCGCGATGATCGGTTGCGCTCGACCTTCAATCTGGAGCGGATTGACGAGGCCAGCTACCTCTCCATCGCGGGCTGGGCGACTCAGACTTTGCGCCTCAACACGCCGCAGGGACAAGTTCCGCTTGCCTTGCCGGTCATCGATTATCGCCGCCGGATCGCAGAACCCGTGCTGGGCGGAACGGTCGAATTGCAAGCCAACACGCTGGCGATTGTGCGCGATCAGGGCCAAGATACGCAGCGCGCATTTGCCGGTGCCAAATGGGATTTGCGCAAGCTGACAACGCTGGGGCAAGTGGTCACTTTCACTGGTCAAGTGCGCGGCGATGTCTACCATACCGACCAAACCGCGCTCACATCCACAGCGATTTATCGCGGTAATGAAGGCTGGGAAGCGCGCGGGGTTGCGCTGGCGGCGGTGGACGTCGAATGGCCATTTGTCGGCGAAGCTTTTGGGGGCACGCAAGTCTTCAAGCCGCGCATTCAGCTTGTCGCCACTCCGCCTATTCGCAATCTTGCAGTGCCCAATGAAGATGCCCGCGCCATCGATCTGGAAGATTCCAACCTCTTCGCGCTTAACCGTTTCCCCGGCTATGACCGGGTCGAGGATGGCGTACGGCTGACCTATGGCTTGGATTGGGAATTGCTGCGCCCGGGCTGGCGGGTCAAGACCACTATCGGTCAATCCTATCGCTTTGACCGAGATCAGGATATTTTGCCCGATGGTACCGGCCTGTCAGAACGGGTTTCGGACTTTGTCGGGCGCACCGAAGTGCGTTTTCGCGATCGGGTCAAACTCACCCATCGCTACCGGCTCGATAAGGACAATCTGGCGATCCGGCGCAATGAATTTGACGCGACCGTGGGCAATGAGCGTGATTATATCGAGCTGGGTTATCTCAAGCTTGATCGCGACATCACCAATTTCGAAGATTTGCAGGATCGTGAGGAATTGCGAGCTGCTGCGCGGATCAGCTTCAACCGCTATTGGTCGATATTCGGATCGGGTGTGTTCAACCTGACCGACCGGGACGAGGATCCAACGCTTGTCTCAGACGGTTTCGAGCCGATCCGCACGCGCTTGGGAGTCGCCTATGAGGATGATTGCCTGGAATTTGGTCTGACGTGGCGGCGCGATTATGTCACCGCTGGTGATGCGGAGCGCGGCAATACGTTCCAGCTTTTCTTCAGCCTCAAGAATCTGGGATTCCGCTGATCGCGCCGATTGGCACGGGCACGAAAGAAGGCTATCCAGCGCATCAAATCAGGACGGGGTAAGCCAAAGCTGACACAACAACTCAGCCAAGGTTCAGCCAAATTCTGCAACATTGGGTTACAAAATTGGCGCATCTATGCGCGGTAATTGGAACAAACAAGTGATTGTAAAAACCATTAAGAACAGCGCCTTATCGCTTGCCAGCTTTGCGCTTGTGGCAGCGCCGCTAAGCGTGAGCGCGCAGGAAACGGCGACATCGAACCCGCTTGGCATCCCGCAAAATGTGCAGATTTTGGGCAATGACAACCCGAATGAGCGTTCCGCGACTGCGATCGTCAACGGACAAGTCATCACCGGCACCGATATTGCCCAGCGTGTTGCGCTCCTTACATCCGCCTCGCAAAACCAGATCAGCGACACAGAGATGCAACGCCTGCGGATGCAAGTGCTGCGCAATTTGATCGATGAAACGCTGCAGATTCAAGCCGCTGTCCAGCAGGAAATTCCCCCTGCGGCTGAAGAAATCAACCAGACTTATGCTCGTGTCGCCAGCCAGAATTTTGGCGAGGATTTGGCGGCGATGGACAAATATCTGGAAAGTGTTGGATCATCCGCGGCCTCGCTCAAGCGCCAGATTCAAGGCGAATTGTCCTGGAGCAATTTGCTCAGCCGCAACGTGCGCCCCTTCGTCAATGTCTCCGAAGAAGAAGCGCGCGAAGTTCTTGCCAAGCGCGAAGCGGACCGCGGCACTGAAGAATACCGGATTGGTGAGATTTATCTCTCTGCCACGACTGAAAACCGCGAGGCTGTTTTCCAAAATACCCAGCGCATTATGGAGCAATTGCGGCAGGGCGGCAGCTTTGTCGCTTATGCTCGCCAGTTCTCTGAAAGTTCGACCGCTTCGGTGGGCGGCGATCTGGGGTTTGTGCGGCTCAACACCTTGCCTGCACCAATGGCCGATTCAGCGCGCCAGATGCAAGCAGGACAATTGGTCGGCCCCATCGAGATTCCCGGCGGATTTGTGATCATCTATCTGATCGATAAGCGGCAAGTGATGATGGCTGACCCGCGCGACGCAATGCTCAGCCTCAAGCAGATTTCGATCACCTTCCCCCCGGGCAGTACGGATGAGACAGCGAACGCCAATCTTGAACGCTTCGCTATGGGCGTACAGGGGCTGCGCGGTTGCGGCGATGCCGATGCAGCGGCCGCCGGCTTTGGGGCAAGCGTTGTGACCAATGATGTCCCCGCCCGTTCGCTTCCTGAACAATTGCAGCAATTGGTCTTGCAATTGCAGGTTGGTCAGTCGACCCCGCCTTTCGGCTCGATCGAGGATGGCGTGCGCGTTCTGATGCTTTGCGGGCGCGATGATCCACAAGTGGCCGCTGGCCCGACCGTGCAGGAAATTCAGGATCAAATCAGGGATGAACGCGTGGACAAGCGCGCTCAGCGCTATCTTCGCGACCTTCGCAACGACGCTTTCATCGAGTACAATTGAGCGCAGTTTCGGCCCCTCTTGCGGTATCTTTGGGCGATCCGGCTGGGATCGGCCCTGAGGTAATCGTAGAGGCTTGGACACGCCGCCTTTCGGATGGTCTTTCTGCTTTCGCGGTTTTGGGCGGTGCGGAAGTGCTGCGTGCAGTGGCGGCAGCGCGCGATCTCACTTGCCCCATTATCGAAATTGCCGAACCAGCCGATGCGGCAGAAGCGTTTGCGCGCGGACTGCCCGTGCTCGATGGCGAGAATGGCGAATACACCCCCGGCGCGCCCAATGAAGCGGGCGCAGCGCTCGCCTTGCAATCGCTGGCAGAGGCAACGCGGCTGGTCTTGTCTGGCAAGGCCTCAGCGCTTGTCACAGCCCCTGTCGCCAAGTCGCAGCTTGCAAAAGTGGGCTTCGATTTCCCCGGCCAAACCGAATTTTTGAGCGCTGCTTGTGGCAAAAAGGCTGACGATTCGGTGATGATGCTGGCGGGCCCTTCTCTGCGCACCGTGCCGCTTACCGTGCACATGGCGTTGGGCGATGTCCCAGCAGCATTGTCGAGCGATCTCATCATCAACAAGGCGCAGATAGTGGCGCGGGCGCTGGTCCGCGATTTCGGCATACCCTCGCCCCATCTCGCGATTGCTGGCCTCAACCCGCATGCCAGCGAAGACGGGCGCTTTGGTCATGAGGAAGCGGGCATTATAAGCCCAGCGATTGAGGCTTTGCGCGAAACGGGAATGGATGTCTCCGGCCCGCATCCTGCCGACGCATTGTTCACCCCTCGCTCGCGCAAAGGGTATGATGCGGCATTGTGCATGTATCACGATCAGGCGCTGATCCCATTAAAGGCGCTGGAATTTGACGAAGGCGTCAATGCGACGCTTGGCTTGCCGATTATCCGCACCTCGCCCGATCATGGCACGGCGTTCGATATCGCTGGCAAGGGGCTTGCCGATGCAGGCGCGATGATTGCAGCGATCCGTATGGCGGCTGATTGCGCGAAGCGGCGGGCGGATGGCTGAGCTGCCCCCATTGCGCGAAGTGATCGCGCGCCACGGCCTTAGCGCGTCAAAAAAGCTGGGCCAGAATTTCCTGCTCGATGCGCAATTGCTCGACCGGATTGCCGCCATTCCCGGCGATCTGGCCGGCGCAAGTGTGCTGGAGATTGGGCCCGGCCCAGGCGGCCTGACCCGCGCATTGTTGAAAGCAGGCGCAAAGGTCACTGCAATCGAAATGGATGCGCGCTGCCTGCCTGCTCTGGCTGAATTGGGCGAGGCGTTTCCCGGCCAACTCAGCGTGATCGAAGGCGATGCGATGAAGCTCGATCATAACGAGTTGATGAGCGGCGAGCCGTTTCATATTGCCTCCAACCTGCCCTATAATGTTGGCACGGCGCTGTTCGTAAAATGGTTGGGCGGCGAGGCATGGCCGCCGCAATGGCAATCGTTGACTTTGATGTTCCAGCGCGAGGTGGCCGAGCGGATTGTCGCCCAGCATGGCAGCGGCGCTTACGGGCGCTTGGCAGTCCTTGCGCAATGGCGGGCCGACGCCAGCCTAGCGATGAAAGTCCACCGCAGCGCCTTTACCCCGCCGCCCAAAGTGATGAGCGCCGTGGTCCATGTGACACCGCGCGAGGCTCCTCAAAGCGTCTCTGCAAAAATGCTTGAGCGTTTGACCGAGGCTGCTTTTGGCCAACGCCGCAAAATGCTGCGCCAGAGTTTGAAATCTGTGCCCGGCGCGCTGGACGCTCTGGCAACGCTTGGCATTGACGAAACCCGCCGCGCAGAAACAATTAGCGTTGCCGAATTTACCGCTCTCGCAGAAGTCTTGCGAAGGGTTTAAGCCTGCCCATGCGTTATCTGCTCGAACACGAGCAATTGAGAACCACCATGCCCAGACCTGTATCTTGTCTTCCGATCCTGACAATCGCACTCATTTTAGGGGGATGCGGCGGCGGTGATGGCGGCACAACGCCGGCGGTTTCGGTCACGCCGACCCCCTCCCCTTCACCGACCCCAACGCCCAGCCCGACCCCGACACCAACACCTAGCCCCGTTGTCATGGCTGACATCGTGTACAAAAACGCTGCCACGGCGAACGGCACTATGGACCTTCTGCTCGATGTGTATCAGCCCTTTGCTGACTGCAATGAAACGCGCCCAACGATTGTGTTCGTGCACGGCGGCAGCTTCCTTTTCGGCAATAAGAACAGCGCCGAAATCCGCATGGTTGCGGACGCTGCCAATGCTCGCGGCCTCAACTTCGTATCGATCCAATACCGGCTGCAAGGCGATGACCCGATCATTTCGTCCGAGTTTGTTACCGTGCGCGATGATCTGATTGCAGCCACCGGCGGACAGGCCGGACCGCGCAGCGATGCGATTGCCGCCGCGTTTGAAGATGCGACCAGCGCGGTGAATTTTCTGGAAGACAATGCGCAAGGTTTATGCCTCGATATGACCAACTACGCCTTGTGGGGTTCCTCAGCCGGTTCGTTCACCGTCATGCAGGTCGCCTATGGCCTCAACCAGTTCGGGATCGAGAGGCCCCAGCCGCGCGCCGTCATCAACTATTGGGGCGGACTGTTCCGGGTGGACGATCTGGAAACAGGAGAGGTGCCAGTCTTCACACTCCACGGGACAGACGATGACACAGTCGACCATCAAATTGCGCTCGATGTTGCCGCCCGCGCCGATGCGCAAAATGTCAGCAATGCGCTCTATTCCGTGGTCGGGGCAGACCACGCATGGGTCGCGATTGATGTTGAGCAGGTCCAGTTCGAAGGCGAGAGCATGCTGGATTTTTCGCTTGATTTCACCGAAGCGCATATAGCTGGCGGTACGCCGATCTATCGCCGGGTTGAGGTGACGCCCTGACCCGCTCGCCTGCCACACAATCCATGGTTAAATTGGGCTAAGGATAGCCCCTAAGCAAATCGCACAATTATGATGCGAAAGCCTGTGCATGTCCGGTGTCGCAACCCATTCCTTAGATGAAAAACCTCCCGAAAAACGGGTCCTTGTTCAAAGAAGAACCGTGCGCCGGATCATCGTCGACTACCCCGCGCAATTGCAGACCATTCGGGGGCCAGCCGAGGCACGAATCGTCGATATCTCAGAACGCGGCGCGAAATTGCACTTCACCGGCGCGGTTGAACCTTGCACCAATGCGCGGCTGCGGATCGATGGCGCAGAGACATATTGCAATGTCATCTGGAGCCGCGAAGGAAAATGCGGACTTGAGTTTGTCGAGCGGCTGAAACCGCAAACGCTGGCCGATGTGCTCGAACATGCGCGCGAGGAATTCACCCCGATTGCCTGCACGCAGATGATCCCACGCGGCCAAAAGCGTCAGGGTCGGTTGGTTTGCGAGTAGCGCCCGAGCCGCTCAGCCCGCCTTCTTGCGCAATCGCCATTGGTGCAGCAGCGGCTCGGTATAGCCGGAAGGTTGCTCCACCCCTTTGAAGACCAAATCGCGCGCTGCACTAAATGCTGCTCCACCCTCATTGCCAATTAGCGGGATATAGGTCGGGTCGCCCGAATTTTGCGCGTCCACTTTCGCGGCCATGCGGGTGAGCGAATCCATAACTTGCTCCTCGGTCACAACGCCATGAAGCAGCCAATTCGCCATATGTTGCGAGGAAATGCGCAAGGTCGCGCGGTCTTCCATCAGGCCAACGTCATTGATGTCGGGAACCTTGGAGCAGCCAACGCCCGCATCGACCCAGCGCACAACATAGCCAAGCAGCCCTTGCGCATTGTTATCCAGCTCATCGCGCAATTCGTCTTCGGACCAATTGGTACCTTCAGCCAAAGGAATGCTGAGCAGCGCATCGACCGACGGAATATCGCCCAGATTGTGCTGTATCTCGAACACATTCTCAGCGTGATAGTGCAGCGCGTGGAGCGTCGCGGCAGTGGGAGAAGGAACCCATGCAGTGTTGGCTCCGGCGCGCAAATGGCCGATCTTTTCGACCATCATCTGCCCCATCAGGTCAGGCGCGGCCCACATGCCCTTGCCGATCTGAGCTTTGCCCGACAGGCCGTGTTTCAGACCAATCCCGACATTGCGCGCTTCATAGGCGACGAGCCACTCAGACCCCTTCATCGCGCCTTTGCGCATCATCGGTCCTGCCTGCATAGAGGTGTGGATTTCATCGCCCGTGCGATCAAGGAATCCAGTGTTGATGAAGACAATCCGGTCGCGAACCGCATGGATACAAGCGCCGAGGTTAGCCGATGTGCGGCGCTCCTCGTCCATCACACCGACCTTAATCGTGTGCCGCTTGAGGCCGAGCAAATCCTCAACCGCATCGAACAGATCATTGGTGAAAGCGCATTCTTCCGGCCCGTGCATTTTGGGCTTCACGATGTAGATCGAACCTTCGCGGCTGTTGCCATGCTTTGCATGGCCCTCGACATCCAAAGTGCTGATCGCGCTCGTAAAAACCGCGTCCAAAATGCCTTCAGGGATTTCCGAACCATCGGGCAGATGCACCGCCGGATTGGTCATCAAATGGCCGACATTGCGCACGAACAGCAGGCTGCGGCCTGACAGGCTGTGCTCTTCGCCTGCGCCATCCTTGTAAGTCTTGTCGCTGTTGAGAGTGCGGGTCAGCGTCTTTCCGCCCTTCTCGAAGCTTTCCTGCAGATCGCCGCGGATCACGCCCAGCCAATTGGTGTAGGCGGTAAGCTTATCCTCGGCATCAACCGCCGCGACCGAATCCTCGCAATCAGCGATAGTGGTGAGCGCGGCCTCGACCATAATGTCGGCGATGCCCGCACTGTCGCCCTTGCCCACTGGATGATCGCGGTCGAATACCACTTCGATGTGGAGGCCATTGTTTTTGAACAACAAGCCTTTCTCGGTGAAGCCAACCCACTGGCTTTCATCGACGAGCTTGCCGTCTTTCTGGTCTTTCAGATCCGCCCAGCTTTGATCGACCAAGGGCAGCGCATCATCCAGAAACTGCCGTCCGCGTGCGATCACTGCAGCGCCGCGTTCCTCATCATATCCGCCCGGCTTCGCAGGCGGCGCATCGAGCGCATCGGTGCCGTAAAATGCGTCATAGAGGGAACCCCAGCGCGCATTGGCCGCATTGAGCAGGAACCGCGCATTGAGGATCGGCACCACCAATTGCGGCCCCGCCATCGTCGCAATCTCAGCATCGACATTTTCGCTGCCAATGGTGAAGTCATCCGGCTCAGGCACCAGATAGCCAATATCGGTGAGGAAGGCTTTGTAGGCGGCAGCATCATGCGTCTGGCCACTGCGCTCTTGATGCCAAGCATCGATCTGCGCCTGCAAACTTTCACGCTGTTCCAGCAGCGCCCGATTGCGCGGGGCAAATTCGGCTAGCAGCGCGGCAAAACCGCTCCAAAATGCGTCTGTATCGCGGCCAAGGGGCGCCAGCACTTCGCTATCGAGAAACTCGGCAAGGGCGCTGTCGATAGTCAGGCCGGAACGGGTGGTCGTCTTTGTCATATGTCCTCGCGGGTTTGGGCACGCTGCATCGGATGCGGCACGCCTAACAGAATTGAATTGTGTCCGGGGAGGAATTGAGGGCGCTCTATGGCGAGCTTCGCGTCAAAATGCAAATGGCTTGGAACCCGTGCGAGGGCGGGCTAAGACCGTTGCACATGAAATCAAACACGCACGCTCTGACCGAAACTATCGACGCCGCCGCCATGCTGGCTCAGGTAGAGGATTGGTGCGCGACCAATACGGGCACAGCGAACCTTGATGGGTTGGCGCGGCAAGCAAGCGCTCTGGCAGATGCGTTCAGCGCGCTTCCCGGCGAGGTTGAGCTGGTCAATCCAGCCCCGGTCACGGCGATCAGCAGCGATGGCAGCGAATATGAAAAGCCGCATGGTCAGCATTTTGTTTTGCGCGTGCGGCCGCGGGCCAACCGCCGAATTTTGCTGACCGGCCATATGGATACGGTGTTCCCGGCCGATCACGCCTTCCAATCGCTCAATTGGCTGGAGGATGATGTTCTTAATGGCCCCGGCGTCGCCGATATGAAGGGCGGGATTGCCGTGATCCTGCATGCGCTGAAGGCACTCGAGGCTTCCGGCACAATCGAAGGTATCGGCTATGATGTGCTCATCAATTCGGACGAAGAAACCGGATCGCTCGCCTCTTCAGCGCTGATTGCCGAACTTGCGCAAGGCAAGCTCGCCGCGCTTACCTACGAGCCCAGCGCTTTGCCCGATGGCACGCTGGCCCATGCGCGCGGTGGCAGCGGGAACTATTCAGTCACGATCACCGGCCAATCCGCCCATGCGGGACGCAATCCGCAAGACGGGCGCAATGCCATTGTGGCAGCATCCGATCTGGCCCTGCGCCTCAAGCATCAGCAAAGCGATGATATCGCCATCAACCCTGCCAAGATCGAAGGCGGATCAGCCAACAATGTGGTGCCCGATCATGCGGTGCTGCGCTTCAATATCCGCCCAAAACAGCCCGAAGCGGCCATGTCTTTCGAGCAGGCTCTAGAGCAGATCATCACCGACATCGAAGCTGATCATCAGGTTCGCGCGCATCTGCATGGCGGGATCACGCGGCCACCCAAGCCGGTGGATGCAAGAGCGCAAAAACTGTTCGATCTGGTCAAATCCTGCGGGGGTGAGCTGGGCCAAGAGATCGGCTGGCAATCCACCGGCGGTGTGTGCGATGGCAACAATATCGCCGCTTGCGATGTACCGGTGGTCGATACGATGGGCGTGCGCGGCGGATCAATCCATAGCCCCCAGGAGTTTCTGATCGTGCCTTCATTGAAAGAGCGCGCCGCCCTGTCCGCCCTTGTCATTTCGCGCATTGCAGCCGGAGAATTGCATTGACGTTTCGTATCCGCGCCTCGCGCCCTTCTGACCTTGAACATTTGTACGAGATGGCCAAGCTGACCGGCGGCGGTTTCACCAATCTGCCCGCTGACCGTGATGCTTTGGCAGACAAGCTGGAAGTTTCGGCGCAGGCTTTTGCCAACACGCAAGACACGCTTACCGAAGAGACGTTTGTGTTGGTGCTGGAAAACACCGAAACCGGCGCTGTGCGCGGCACGTGTCAGCTGATGACACAGGTGGGCCAGCATTGGCCGTTTTATTCCTACCGCCTCAATACGCTCACCCAATACAGTCAGGAATTGGACCGCACGGTGCGGGCTGAAATGCTCAGCCTAACGACAGAGCTCGAAGGATCAAGCGAGGTCGGCGGATTGTTCCTCCACCCCAATGAACGCGCGGGCGGCCTTGGCTTGCTGCTGGCGCGCAGTCGCTACCTCTTTATCGCCATGCACCGCACGCGTTTTGCCGAAAAGGTAATCGCAGAGCTTCGCGGCATTATTGACGAGCGCGGCGGATCCCCCTTTTGGGACGGAGTTGCGGGGCGCTTTTTCGGGATGGGCTTTCAGGAAGCTGACTATTTCAACGCGATCAATGGCAATCAGTTTATCGCCGATCTGATGCCCAAACATCCGGTCTATGTCTCGATGCTGGATGATGAGGCCAAGAAGGTCATCGGCCTGCCCCATCCTACGGGGCGCGCGGCGATGCGGATGCTCGAGAAAGAAGGCTTTGCCTATGACGGGTTCGTCGACATTTTCGATGGCGGACCGACCATGATCGCGCGCACGGATGCGGTGCGCAGTGTTGCAGGCAGCAGCGAAGCCACTGTCAGCGATGTTGATTGCTCCACTGGCGAAAAGGCGCTGATCGCGACCGGCAGATTGAGCGATTTTCGCTGCTGTTATGGCGCGCGCCAAAATGATGGTGAAAGCGTTGCCGTGGACAGCGTGGCGGCTGACACGCTCGATATTGCCAAGGGCGATCACGTGTGGAGCATTGAAAGATAGCGCGCGATAGCGCCCACTTGGGCAAGCTGATTTAGGCAGTTTTTTGTAACTCGATAACGGCAAAACTGGTCGCAAACTCGCCCAAGCCGGGCAGCGCCATCAAGCTATCGCCGATCACTTTCTTGACGCCCGAGCGACCAAATCCGGACTTTTCCAAACGCGCAATTGTCAATCCGGCCTCAGCTACCAATTGGCGAAACGTCGCAATATCCAGCTCGTTGACATAGGCTTGCTCTTTAAAGCTTTGCCATTGCTTCCATTTGTTGGGCTTTTTCGTCCCGTCACTCTCAAGATCCCAATGCCGCGGAACGAAATCGGGATCGTCATAGATTGCTGCGGCAGAGGCAAACATCGCCTTCTCGCCAAAGATCACATGCGCCCAGGGTAGCGGTATCAGGGCTTCCATATGCGGGCCCCACGGTCCCTTGAACGGGAACCATTCGATCAGCACTCGCCCACCCGGGCGCAGCACGCGCTTCCATTCTGCCAATATCGGCGCGGGTTCCATCACATGCTCAAGACAATCAAACGCTGTGATGATGTCCACGCTGGCATCGCCCATTGGAATACCGCTGACATCGCCTTGGACAAAGCGCAGGACATCGCAATATTCGGGATGAGCCGCCAATGTTCTTTCAGCGCGGGCCAAATCCTGCGCATACAAATCCACACCAGTGATGGATTTTGCCAGACCTTTGGACGCAAGCAAGAAAGCAAGCGGCCCCGCCCCGCAGCCAAAATCAAGAATATCCTTGCCGCGAAGCGCCTCATCGCTGAAATGACGCCAGCTGCTGGTGAGCGAATCCTTGCGCCAATCGGCATATTCATCAGGCACGGCGGTGCGCGCATCCGGCGTGCTCATCATGCGCTTGCTCAACACGGTACAGGCTAAAGTTCTGAAACCCATGGCAAAGCGCTTATATTATTTGGTTTTCGACAAGGTTAAGGTCAGCGGATGAGCATTGAAGAGATCAATTTTGACGGGATCGTGGGGCCAAGCCACAATTATGCAGGGTTGAGCCTGGGCAATCTGGCTGCGACGAAGAATGCCGGCGATGTCTCCTACCCACGCGCCGCTGCGCTGCAAGGTCTGGCCAAGATGCGCGGCAATCTGGAGCGGTTTGGCTATCAGGGATTTCTCCTTCCCTTACCGCGCCCCAATCATGCGCTGACTGATCAGCTGGCGCTCGACACCGAAAGCCCGCGTCAATTGCTTGCCGCCGTCTGGTCTGCATCGAGCATGTGGACGGCCAATGCCGCCACTGTCAGCCCCGCGCCTGACACGGCCGATGGCAAGTGCCACCTCACCCCTGCCAATCTCGTTACGATGCTGCACCGCGCGCAGGAATGGCCCGACACCATGGCGCAATTGCAGATAGCATTTGGCGACACCGCCCATTTCACCGTGCACCAAGCCGTCCCGCCCACATTTGGCGATGAAGGCGCAGCCAATCATATGCGGCTGTGCGAAAGCCACGGGCAAGCGGGCGTCGAAGTTTTCGTCTATGGCAAAACGGGCGGTGCATTTCCCGCTCGCCAGCATGAACAGGCCAGCCGCATTGTCGCGCGCAAACACGGGCTTGATCCGGCCCGCTGCCTCTTCATCGAACAATCGAGCGAGGCGATTGCCGCTGGCGCGTTCCACAATGATGTGGTCGCGGTGGCGAATGAAAGCGTGATCTTCGCGCATGAGAAAGCCTTTGCCGACCGGCAAGCCGCCTATGACGCGATGCAGGCCGCCTTCCCCGCGCTGCAAGTGGTCGAAGTGCCCGACAGCGCAGTTAGTCTAGCCGAGGCGATCCGCACCTATCTCTTCAACGCGCAATTGGTGACACTGCAAGACGTTGGGCGCGCCAATGGACCCGACGCAGGCATGGCGCT
>CALLIO010000112.1 GCA_938009055.1 uncultured Altererythrobacter sp. | reverse complement strand
CAAGCCTCGCGTTAATCTGATGGAATTTGGCGACAATTCGGTCAATTTCGAGCTGCGCTTCTGGATCCGTGATCCTGAAGGCGGCCTCGCCAATATCCGTTCCGACGTGTTCAAGCGCATCTGGCAATTGTTCAAAGAGAACGAGATCGAAATTCCCTATCCGCAGCGCGATTTGCACATCCGCTCGAGCAAACAAATGGATCGGATGATCGAGGTGATGAGCAAGAAGTAAGCGCATCAGGCCGCGCGGTTACACCGGCGCTGCAAAAGCTTTGCTTCCCATATGCAAATCCATTCTCACTGGAGCTTGCCGCGCTTCACCCCGATATCGCACCCATGACAAAAGCAGGCACAATCTATCTTGTTGGCGCGGGGCCAGGCGACCGCGACCTGCTGACTTTGCGTGCAGCGCGTCTGATCGAGCGCACCGAAGTGATTGTGCACGATGGGCTGGTATCGAAAGACATCCTCGCCATGGCGCGCCCTGATGCGCAGCTGATCTCAGTCGCGAAAAATCGCGCGCGCCACACATTGCCGCAAGAAAACATCAACGCGCTGCTGATCCGCGAGGCCAAAGCTGGTCGCGATGTCATCCGGCTGAAAGGTGGCGACCCGCTGATTTTCGGACGCGGCGGCGAAGAAGCAGAGGATGCACGCGCAGCCGGCGTTCCGGTGGAAATCGTGCCCGGCGTCTCGGCGGCCAATGGCGCAGCGGCAGCCACACAAATCGCGCTTACCCACCGCGACGCTTCCTCCATCGTCAGCTTTGTTGCGGGCCAATGCAAAGGGCTATCGGATCAGGATTGGTCTGGCCTTGCTGGCAAGGGGCGCACGTTGGTGATCTATATGGGCGTCAAAACCGCGCCGCAGATTGCAGAAAAGCTGATGGCAGACGGCCTTGCGCCTGATGTCCCGCTGGCCATAGTCGAAAACGCTGCGCGCACCAATATGCGCGTGCTGCGCGGACCGCTGGCGGGTCTGCCTGATCTGGTCGAGGCCGAGCAAGTCAAAAGCCCTGCGCTCATCATCATTGGCGAGGTGACCGCGCGCGATGACCACACGCTTATCAAAACAGCCCATGCGGCAGCAGGAACGGAAACTGCACAATGAAAATTCTTACTGGAAATGACTTGAAATCGGGCGCTGTCGTCTGGTGGACAGGCAGCGAATGGTCGCTCCACGTCAATGAAGCTATCGATGTTGGCGAAGAGGCCGATGCCATCGCCGCGCGCGAAGAAGCATCGCGCCGCGTCAACGTGCCTTACACCATCGAAGCCACGCAAGATGCCGATGGCGTGCGCCCTGCCCATATCAAAGACCGCGTGCGCGCGCTCGGCCCGACTGTGCGCCCTGACCTAACCCTCAAACCCGCCGATCCTGATGCCGGCAATTGGGTGATCTGACATGTATAAATATGACAATTACGACCAGCAGATGGTCGATACACGCGTCGCAGAGTTTCGCGACCAGGCGCAGCGCCGCCTGGAAGGCAAATTGAGCGAAGACCAGTTCAAACCGCTGCGTTTGATGAACGGCCTCTATCTCCAGCTCCACGCTTACATGCTGCGTGTCGCGATACCCTATGGAACGCTTAACGGCACGCAAATGCATGCGCTTGCGGATATCGCGGACAAATATGATCGCGGCTATGGCCATTTCACCACGCGTCAAAATATCCAGTACAATTGGATCAAGCTGGAGGAAGCGGGCGATTTGCTGGCGGACCTCGCAGCGGTCGAGATGCACGCGATTCAGACCAGCGGCAATTGCATCCGCAACATCTCCTCTGACCACTTCGCAGGGGCTGCGCGTGACGAGCTGGTTGACCCGCGCCCCTATGCCGAATTGATGCGGCAATGGTCGAGCTTCCACCCTGAATTCATGTATTTACCGCGCAAGTTCAAGATCGCGGTGATCGCGGCGGAAACCGACCGCGCGGCCATGCGCCTGCATGATATTGGCGTGCAAATCGTGAAGAATGACGCAGGCGATATTGGCGCAAGCTTCTTTGTTGGTGGCGGCATGGGCCGCACACCGATGATTGCCCCGATGATCCGCGAATTTGTGCCGCTCGATCAACTCATCACCTATGCCGAGGCCTGCCTGCGCGTCTACAATCGCTACGGGCGGCGCGACAATAAGTACAAGGCGCGGATCAAAATCCTCGTCCACGAGCTTGGCGCTGATGAATACACCCGTCAGGTCGAGGAAGAATTCGCTCACATGCTTGACCAAGGCGTTGAGCCTCCGCTGGCAGAGATTGAGCGGTTGCGCCCCTATTTTGCTGATCCCGCGTTTGAGGATGGCCCCAAGACTATTGACCGCTCGGACCCCGATTTCGCGCTGTGGGTCGATCGCAATACCCATGCGCATAAGCATGACAGCTATGTTTCGGCGGTCATCTCTTTGAAGCCGGTTGGCGGCATCCCCGGCGATGCCTCGGCCGAGCAAATGCATCTGATGGCTGATCTGGCCAAGGAATACAGCTTTGACGAATTGCGCGTAATGCACACGCAAAACGTCGTGCTGCCGCATGTGAAGATTGCTGATCTGCACGCACTTTGGACCAGACTGGAAGCTGCGGGCCTTGGCGCACCCAATCTCGATACGATTGAGGACATCATCGCCTGCCCGGGCCTTGATTATTGCAGCCTCGCCAATGCGCGCTCGATACCCTTGGCGCAGAAAATCTCCGAACGCTTTGCCGAAAGCGGCAAGACTGAAGAGCTGGGCCAATTGAAGCTCAAAATCTCTGGCTGCATCAATGCCTGCGGGCATCACCACGCTGGCCACATCGGCATTCTCGGCGTCGATAAGAAGGGGGTTGAAAATTACCAGCTCTCGCTCGGCGGCAGCGAGGCAGAAGATGTCAGCCTAGGCAAGATCACTGGACGCGGCTTTGATGAGGCTGGCGTGATCGACGCGGTCGAAACTGTCACCGATGTTTATCTCGGCAAACGCGAAGATGGTGAACGCTTCCTCGACACCTATCGCCGTATCGGCATGGCCCCATTTAAGGAGGCGCTTTATGACTGATCTGGGAACCAGCCCCGATGCCGTGCAATTCCGCTTCCGCGATGATGAGGTTGTGGACCAAGCCAGCGTGACAGTCGATGCCTTTGTCGAACAATCGAACGCCAATGCCGTGCGCATTGAGCCTGGCGATGATGCCCGGGCACTCCTGCCGCATTTGGATCGCATTGCGCTGGTCGAAGTGAACTTTCCCGTCTTTGGCGATGGTCGCGGATATTCCTCCGCGCGGCTCTTGCGCGAAGCTGGCTACACTGGCGAATTGCGCGCCGTGGGTGATGTTGCGGTGGATCAGCTGTTCAACATGCGGCGCTGCGGCTTTGATGCTTTCGCACCCGATGTTGCGATGGACGCAGCCGATGCTAAGGCGGCGCTTGCCCGCTGGCCGCAAGTTTACCAAGCCACCACCGATGATCGCGCCATGATCCAGGAGCTTCGCCATGGCTGAGCAGCGCGCGGTCGACAGGATTGATACGGGGCCTCTGTTCACAGACGAGCAGGCGATCCGGCTCAACCGGATGTTTCGCGGTTCCTCGACGCGCGAAATGCTCGCCTCTGTCATCAAAGACGGGTTGGCGGGCAAGCTCACCACCGTATCCAGCTTCGGCGCGGAAAGCGCCGTGCTGCTGCATTTGATCGCGCAAATTGATCCAGGGCTTCCGGTGTTATTCTTGGAGACCGGCAAGCACTTTAAAGAGACGCTGGATTACAAGGCCGAGCTGGTGGCCAAACTTGGTCTCACCAATGTGATTGATCTTACGCCGGATGCGCAAGACATCGCGAGACAAGACGAGACAGGCCTTAGATGGTCCTATGATCCCGATGGCTGCTGCGAGATCCGCAAGGTCAAACCCTTGGCGAAAGCGCTGGCTGAATATGACGCATCGCTAACGGGACGCAAAGCGTTCCAAAACACCGAACGCGCGCAATTGCCCCGCTTCGAAGTGGACACTTCCGATGCGGCTGGCCGGCTGAAAATAAATCCGCTGATCGATTGGACGCCGGATGATATCGAAGCCTATTTCACCGAGCATGATCTGCCACGCCACTCCCTTGTGTCAGAAGGTTTTCCCTCGATCGGCTGCGAACCATGCACGCATAAGGTTGCCCCGGGTGAAGACCCGCGTTCTGGCCGCTGGAAAGGCTGGGACAAGACCGAATGCGGCATCCATCTTCCTGGCGAAGAGGGCTCAGATGATGGCGATTTGCCGCCCGGTTACGAGCCGTTTTTGTAACGCACTAAAGCCAGCCTGCTTCGCGGTACCATTGCGCGGTCTGGGCGAAACCGTCTTCGCCTGAAACTTGCGGCTTCCAAAGGGCTTCGGGCGGCCTACGATCCGATCTGCACACCCAATTGGGATGGCACATATAGCCGACACGGTCTGCGGTCAGCTTGGCCTTGCCGCCTTGTACAAGTTTTAAAGCGCTGGCCGCGGCAGACAGAACCGGCGCGGGCAGATGCGGCGCGAAGACGCTCGTCTTACCCATCGCCTTGCCAATCGCCTGCGCCATTTCCTTATGCGCCCAGCCCCCCTCGCGTCCGTCATCAGGCTCTAGGATGGATTTGGGACCTTTCTCGCCGGCCAAAGCGACCAATAATTGCGCCAAGTCAGAGACATAGATGATCGAGGTTGCCCCTCCCGGCGGCAGGGGCACAACACCCCATTTCGCCGTGCGAAACAGTTCGAGCATATCATCATCGCGCGGGCCATAGACCGCTGGAGGGCGCACAATTGTCCAGCTGAGCTTGCTCGCTTCAACAAGCGTCTCTGCGCGCGCTTTTGAAGCGCCATATTCGGACAATTCCGGCTTTCGTGCAGAAAGGGAAGAGACAAAGACAAACCGTTTGATTTTCGCCTTCTTCATCGCTGCGATGATATTGGCCGTGCCGGTGACATTGGCTGCCTCGAACTCTGCCACATCGGGCGTATTGGTCAGGCCCGCAATGTGAATGACCGCATCTGCGCCGGCTACCAGCTCTTCCAATGCCTGAGTGTCCTCAAGATCACCGCGCACCCATTCAACGCCTTCGCGTGCAGGCTGATCTCGCCGTGTTAGCGCTCGCACACTTTGCCCGCCAAGCGCTTCGAGAACGGCCATTCCAACAAAGCCGGTTGCACCTGTAATCGCGATGCTCATCCGCTCACCATATGGTCGCGGTGGACGACGGCAGCACGCGGTGCGTAGCCCAATTTCGCCTCCTGCTCGCCTTCTCTAAGGCCAAGGATCGCGCGGCATTCTGCGGCGGAATATTCCACCAGCCCCTGCCCCAATCGCTCACCCTTGGGGCCGTGCAAGCTAACGAGGGCACCGCGATCAAACTCGCCTTCGACCTCAGTCAATCCTGCTGCGAGCAAGCTTGCCCCGCCCTCCAAAGCGGCGACACAGCCAGCGTCCACGGTCAGCACGCCTTCCAATGCTTGCCGCCCGCCGAGCCACGCCTTGCGTGCATTATCCTTGCGCTGGGGCAGGAACAGCGTTCCCGTGCCGCTTTCACGCAGCCGCACAATGGGAGCCTCTGTTTTGCCATTGACGATGCCGAGCGCGATCCCTGCCCGCTCCGCAATCCGTGCGGCTTGCAGTTTGGCCTTCATCCCGCCCGATCCCATGCCGGAAGAAGACGCATCGCTGGCCATCGCGATCACTTCGGGCGTGACCCCTTCGACCAGAGGCACAAGTTTGGCATCGGGGTTGTCCGGCGAACCATCGTAAAGCCCGTCCACATCAGACAAGAGCAGCACGCCTTCCGCCTGTGCCGCCTGCGCCACGCGCGCGGCCAACCGGTCGTTGTCGCCAAAGCGAATTTCTGCGGTCGCCACGCTGTCATTTTCGTTCACAACCGGCACTGCGCCTGCTTCCAGCAACCTTTCCAACGTGGCTGCTGCATTCAGATAGCGCCGCCGGTCTTCCAGATCATCAAGAGTGACCAGCATTTGCGCGGCGGTTAGACCATGCTGAACCAGCGCCTCTGCCCACAATTGTGCAAGCGCGACTTGCCCAACAGAAGCCGCAGCCTGCGCATCCGCTAGGTTGGCGCGTCCACCTTTTTTGAGACCTAGACGCGCAGCACCCAGCGCAATCGCACCGGATGAAACCACGATCACTTGCTGTCCGTTAGCGCGCAGTTCGGCAATCTCGGCCACCAAGGATGCGATCCATTCGGCCCGCGGCTCGCCATCTTTAACGAGCAGCGCGCTGCCGACTTTCAGCACAAGGCGGGGCGCACAGATTAGATCATTGAGAGAAGCGATAGTCATAGGTCAAATCGGCGACCAATCGTTGCCGTCCGCGTCTTCTTCTTCAACCTCAACCGCATTCGTCTCGGTCGCAGTCTGGTCGGGGAGATATCCCAGAACCTTGTCGAGCAAATGCTCGATCCCCATGCCGGTCGCACCCGATATGGCAAAAACTTCATCCGCGCCCGCATCCAGCAATTCCTGCGCAAAGCCAGCGGCCAATTCCTCGTCAGCCAAATCCAGCTTGTTGAGCGCAACCAATGTGGGCTTTTCGGCCAATCCGGCGCCATAAGCGGCCAGTTCATCTCGCACTGTGCGCATCGCGGCCGCAGGGTCCTCGCCCGAAATATCGACGAGATGAATGAGCACGCGGCAGCGTTCAATATGGCCAAGGAAGCGATCACCAATCCCTGCGCCATCGGCGGCCCCTTCGATCAGACCGGGGATGTCAGCCAGCACAAATTCGCGCCCCTTGTGGTGAACCACACCCAGCTTGGGCACCAGCGTGGTGAAGGCATAATGGCCAACCTTTGCCCGCGCATTCGACACTGCATTGATGAAGGTGGACTTACCCGCATTGGGCAGGCCAAGCAGCCCCACATCCGCAAGCAATTTCAGCCGCAGCCAGACCCACATTTCCTGCGCAGCTTCACCCGGCTGATGTTGGCGCGGCGCGCGGTTCGTCGCGCTTTTATAAGACGCATTGCCGCGCCCACCTGCGCCGCCTTCGAGCATGGTGATGCGCTGGCCAATCTCGGTGAAATCGGCGATGACTTCTTCTTTGTCCTCAGACAAGATTTGCGTGCCGACCGGAACCTTCACGATCATATCTGGCGCACCAGCCCCCGTTTGATCGCGCCCGCGCCCGTGATTGCCGCGCTTCGCCTTGAAGTGCTGCGCGTAGCGAAAATCAATCAGCGTGTTGAGGCCTTGGACAGCTTCGAAGATAATGTCCCCGCCCTTGCCGCCATTGCCGCCGTCTGGCCCGCCATATTCGACATATTTCTCACGGCGAAAACTCACCGCGCCTGGGCCACCAGCGCCCGATTGAATATAGATCTTGGCTTGATCGAGGAAATGCATAGCGACCCTCTATGCACTTCCTCGATGAAAAGCGAGAGGCTTAGAACTTAGCCGATACGCCCGCGATGATGCTGCGACCTTGGCTCACAAAGCTAAACACCTGCTCATATTCCTCATCAAGCAGGTTTTCGGCCCTGGCGAAGGCGCGAATATTGTCGGTCAAAGCGACCTCGCCATAGATGTTGACGAGCGTGTAATCCCCCAGCGTAACGTCCACTGGTGCAAAGCTGGGCAAGGTGAAGGCAAAATCCTCGGTCTTGCCATTGTATCGGACTGTGATGCCGGCGGAAGCAACGTCATTTGGCGCTTCCCAATTCAGCGATGCCGATGCGATATGCTTGGGCCGGCGCACCTCCCTAACGCCATCTTCCTTGGCATTGAGGTAGGTGTAGGCGCCATTGGCCGAGAATTGCCCCAGCTGAGCGGCGGCCGACAATTCAACCCCGCGCCGTGTGCTTTTGGTATCGCGATTGTCCGGCGTGGCGATGAAATTGGGCGCAGGGAATGTGGTGAAGATTTCATCCTCAAGCTCGGCATCGAAATAGGTCGCTGAGAGGCGAACATCGCCGATGTCTTGGTCGATCCCCACTTCCCATTCGGTGCTCTTTTCCGGGTTTAGATCAGGATTGCCAATGAATGTGCCATCGAAAAAGCCGAACAGCTCAAAAAAGCCGGGGTTCTTGATGCCAGAACCAGCTGATGCACGAATGCGCGTATTCTCGGTCACATCATAGCCTGCGCCGATTTTGAACGTCGTCGCATCATCGAAACGGTTCGAGAAATCGTGGCGGATCGCGGCGGAGACATCCAATTCCCCGAAACTGCCGCGATATTCGCCGACTAGCCCGATATTGCGCGCACTGCGCGTGCCGGTGAAGGCAAAGCCGAACGGATCGCGATTTCGATATTCTTCGCGTTCAAAATCGGCAGCAAAGGTCAAGGAATGTTCGTTGCTGAGGCTGAACGCGCTGACATAGGACGCTTTGAGGCGCTGTCCCTTGCTGCCCGATGTGCGCCCGAAAGGCCCGAAAGTGTCGCGGGTAATATCGGCAATCTGGCCGGACAGATCATGCGTCCAATCGCCGTTCAATACCTCCAGCCGCGCGCCCACCAGCGCATAGAACGCCTCGTTCTCATAAGTGGTTTCGGGACTGTCGAGGACAAAACCCAAGGTAGGCGATGTCGGGTCGAAATCCTGATCGTTGAAGTCCCCTTCCGTGCGAATGTAGCGGGCTGATGCGCGCAAAGAGAACGTATCCGTTGCGGCCAACTCGCCTTTGCCAGATAGCGTGTAGCTATCGCGGCCAATATTGCGCGTACCGCCAATGGCGTTGGGCGTGCCATCTGTGCTCACGACAGTCGCATTGATCGCAAGATTGCTGTTGTAATCGCCGATGCCAAGGCGCGCAGAGCCGTTGATCGTGCCAAAACTGCCTGCTTCCAAACGCGCTGACAATCCGCCAAGCTCAGCACCCGAAGCGCTGCGATAGCCCACGACTCCGCCGATCGCATCTGATCCATAGAGCGCAGATTGCGGCCCGCGCAGAACCTCTACGCGGCTGCCAATTTCTGCCTGCAATGTGCCAAGGTCAAACTCGCCGCCAAACGGGTCGGACACTTCTATCCCGTCGACCAGCACAAGAACGTGATTGCCTTCACTACCGCGCAGACGAATTTGTGTTTGCCCCGCCGTTTGCGTGACCGCCACGCCGGGCACATCGCGCAGAATGTCGGCAATGTCGCGGGTTTGGCGCTGCTCTAGATTGTCATCGGAAATCACAGTTGCTGAGCCAAGAAAGTCGTCGAGCCTAAACGCCCCTTCTCTGCTGCCTGAAACAATAATCCCATCTGGATTAAGCCTTGTAGGGGAGAATATAACGACGTCTTCGCTTATGTCCTCGGCGCTGTCCTGCGCCGCCGCCCCCGCGCTCCAGCCAAGCATTACCAAGGGCACAGCCAAAGCAGCCCCGCTCAACACAAATTTTCTCAACGTATTTTCCTTCCGTCATCAAGCGACGGGTCAAGCGGCATGCCGCAAGACCCATGTTTCAACGTCGCTCGAAACGAATTTTTCGCGCCTCGCCAATCCTAGAGCAAAGCCACAAGCGACACGTATCCGGTCGGTCTCCTGGCTCGCGGGTCGTGGCATCTGCTTCACCTTCCCAAGCGTATCGCTCAGTGGCTGCGCCCCAATAAATGGGCGCTCGAAACAAATGCTCACCGCTTACAGTTGCTAAGGACAGCTGCGGATTTGCGCGCATTTCTGGCGCTCACCGCATTCCCGTTACCGGCACGCATTTCGGCAAGGCTTCGTGCCTTGCGCCTGACGCAATAGTGTCACTTGAATGGGAAGGCAACGACGGCGTTAACCGCCCTCATCATCATCGGTCTGAACAACCGGCTTCGAAACGAAGACCGGTCCGCTGCCGCTCTGCGGTGCGGCGCTGGTTGCAGGTGCGCTGGTTACCGGCGCAGGAGCCACTTGAGAGGGCGGGACCGTGATGGTCTGGACCGGCGTTACCGGTGCTGCACTGGATGGGCCATAAGTCGTATTGAGCGTCGAGCCTGCTCCGGCTCCGGCGCCGTATTGCGCATCCCACGCAGCCAGATCGATGCGATATTGCTCATACGAGCTGTAGAAGTTTTCAAATACGCCTTCCATGCGCGGCAATGCTGTGGCGGCAAACTCGGTCAATCCGCCGCGCTGCACCAGCATAGCATCGCGGCTGATCGCCAGCGCTTCGTCACAGAAATTGGGCAATGCGGGCGGCAGCGCGAAATAATTATAGACCTTGGTCTGATAGGAATCTTGCACATTGCGCCCTTCGCGCGATCCATGCTTCGCGCGATATTCAGCAGTCAGGCGCGAATTGGTGTCCGACAATTGCGATTTATGGGTGTTGAGGAAGCTAGTATAGTTCTCGACCAGGCCAGCATGGCGGCTGTCACGGCAATTGAGCGCAGCAACATTGAGCCCGCTGCGCACATTCCACAAGGCTTGGAGCGGGGAAATTCCAGCGTTCACGGTCTGACGCACGCCGTTCACGCCAATCGGCGGGATAAACATATTCGTCGTCGCGCCGCCCGGGGGCGTTGGACGATCGGGGATC
Source organism: uncultured Altererythrobacter sp. (assembly GCA_938009055.1). GTDB lineage: Bacteria > Pseudomonadota > Alphaproteobacteria > Sphingomonadales > Sphingomonadaceae > Erythrobacter. The sequence goes on along the minus strand of CALLIO010000112.1, from coordinate 10,189 downwards.
ACCACCACAGGCGGCGGCGGAGGTGGTGGCGGCGGTGGAGGCGGAGGCGTTGCGCAAGCACCCAGCGCTGCAATGCCGAGCGCCATTGCGGTAATCTTCAAACCATTGCCCAATGTCTGGGGCTTTTGTGTTGGAATTGTGCTTGCCATAAAACCTCTGAATGTGTCCCGACAAGACAGGATGCAAAACCCTGCCTTACCCCTTGCTGAAGGGCTGTGGTTAGCCGTTCATTTTGCAAAAGCAAATGCCCGGAGCGTTTTAACGGCCCCGGGCATCGGTAAAGCGTTGTGGCTGAGGTCTTCAGCCCGCGCTATCCTTCATCACAATCAGTCTTGCGAACCCATAAAGGAAAGCAGGAACTGGAACATGTTGATGAAGTCGAGATAAAGGCTCAGCGCTCCGAGGATGATCGCTTTGCCAGCAAACTCGGTTCCACGAAGATAAGCATATTCGCGCTTCAAACGCTGCGTATCATAGGCGGTGAGACCTGCAAAAATCAGGACACCGATGAAGCTTACCGCATACATCAGGGCCGATGACTGGAGCCAAAGATTGAGCAACATCGCCACGATCAAACCAACTACGCCCATGATCAAAAAGCTGCCCCAACCGGACAGGTCCTTTTTCGTGGTGTAGCCAAACAAGCTGAGGCCAGCGAAAGCGGCGGATGTTGCGAAGAATGTCGTCGCGATCGACTCACCAGTGTAGCGCAAGAAAATGGTTGAGAGCGACATGCCCATCAGCGTTGCGAAGCCCCAGAACATGATCTGAAGCGTGGTTTTGCCAAAACGATTTCTTCCAAAGCTCATCGCAAGCACAATTGCGAGCGGAGACAAGGCAATGACGAACCAAAGCGGCGATGCTACCAAGCTCAACGTCAAGCCCGAACGCGCCATCAGCAGCGCAACGATGCCGGTCAGCAAAATGCCCGAAACCATGTAATTGTAGATCGAGAGCATGTGCTTGCGCAGGCCCTCATCAAAAGTCACACCGCCAGATATTTCGTCGCTGGTGCGCGGCACCGATCCGACGTTCTGTGAACGCTGTGTTTCGTTCCAATCAGCCATAGTGACTACTCTCCGAAAAATGGTTGAGGCGCGGCTATTCGCGCCCTTCCCCTACAATATCGGGTTTTTCTCAACGTTTTTCAAGCAAAACCGGCCAAAATCGGTGATGCAAAGCATGCAAGCACTTAACCCTGTTTGCGCCCCAATTTTGCCAATTCACTGCCCTTGTCAGCCGTTTTGGAGAGAGTTTTGGTTAGCAGCTTTTTGAGGGCTTCCCCTTCGTCGAGCACGTTGAGACCCTCGCGCGTCATCCCACCTGGACTAGCCACGCGGTTTGCCAGTTCTTCCGGAGTAAATTCAGAAGCCGCCGCCAAAGCGCCGGCGCCCGCGACCATTTGCACCGCCATGCGCTGCGCTTGTTCAGCGGGAAGGCCCAGATCAGCACCAGCCGCGCCCAATGCATCAATGAAACGATAAACGAAGCCCGGCCCTGATCCAGCAAGAGCGGTGGCGAGATCAAATTGCGCCTCGTCCTCGATCCATTCCGCGCTGCCCAAACGCTGCGCCAGATCGGTTGCCAGCGCTTTGTCATCGTCAGCAATATTATTTGCAAACAGCGAATTAGGAGACTTCCCTAAAGCCACTGCGAGGTTGGGCATCAGCCGCAGAACCGCCTTTGCAGATGGAAATGCTGCGGCCAGATCGTCGACCTCAACACCGGCCAAAACTGACAGGAGGAGCGTTTGCGGCCCCACGCAGTCTTGCATGGCAGGGGCAATATCACCGAGCATATGCGGCTTAAAGCCCAGCACCACGACATCAAAAGCGCGCGTGGGAATTGTGCTGGTTAAAATGGCACCATCGGGCACGGGCTTGGCACTGGGGTTGAAAACCGTAAAGTCGCGCGCCTGAAGACCCGATGCAATCCACCCCTCCAGCATCGCGGAGGTCATATTGCCAAAGCCATAGATCAGAATTTCGCGCGCCATATGTCCATCCTTATCGCATGCTAGGCGACAAACCCTAGGCTTCTCCGGCGGCATCCACCAGTGCGCTGTCGAGCGCATCCCTAGGCGCTTTATCGCCCCACAGCACGAATTGGAACGCGGGATAGAAGCGGTCGCATTCGTCAATCGCAGTCTCTACCAAGGATTGCGCTTGATCGAGCGTCAACTGACCGTCTGCGCCCAACATCGCCCCATGCCGGTAGAGCAGCACGTCGCCGTTTGACCAAATATCGAAATGGCCAAGCCACATCTGCTCGTTGATCAGCGCGAGCAATTCATATGTGGCTGCGCGCTTGGGATCGCTGAGGTGAATATCGGGAAAGCAGATCAGCTGGAGAACATTGTCCTCTTTTCGCCAAATGCCGCGCAGCTGAAATTTGGCCCAGCTGCCTTGAACCTCGCCGGTAACCTCGCCTTGCGGGGTCACCTCGCACGGCCACCCGCGCGCTTCAAACAGCGCGGCGAGCATCTCTACTGGCGCCGCAGCATCATCATAGAGAAGTTCGGATTGCATTTCGGTCAAAGGGGGTATGTCCAAATCGCCATGACGCTGAAATGCATTGGCCAGGCTCCCAATTGCAATGCGCGCAGGCCCGACCGTTGGGGAGAAGCCAGATGGATTGTTCAAAGCCTGTGCAAAGAAGATTGTGGATTTTGGCTAAGCTATTGAAGCTTATCAACTCTTTTTCCAGCAGCGCTTGTATGGACGAAACTGTCCACGCCCGCGCCCTTCAATTTGCCGACCAATTCCTCTGCGCGCTTAGAGGATGGCAAAGGTCCGGCCAGTAAGCGATTGGTTTCGCCCCATTCTGCACCATGGGCGGAATAGCCATCGAGCAGATCATCAGCCTTGCGCGCGATCCGGCGGAATTCAGACCGCATGACGCTGCGATCTTTGACCGATGCGATTTGCACCCAAAAACGCTTGGGATGCTCTGCTTCTTTAGACTGCGATTCGGGTTTGGGAGGTTCCGGCTTGGGCTCGCGCTTTACGTCGATCTTCGACAGATCAACTGCCCCCTCGCTCGCCGCAATCGAAGTCCGCCCGCCGCTTGCAAAATCGGCAAAGGCAGCGGTTACGCTTGGGCGCGGCGCGGGTGCTGGCTGAACGATCGGCGCGGATTGGACCACCGGAGTTGAAGCGACAGGAGTTGATGCGACGGAGTTTGATGGGACCGGCGACGAGGCTTGGGCGGGCTGTACGACTTGCGCAATGCCGGCGCCTGTTTGAGCCTCAGCCGGCACAGTCTTGGCCAGATCAAAAGTCGATACTTCAGGCTTGGGCGCAACTTGTGCGAGCGCGCTCTCAGGCGGCGTCTCCACCGGCTGCAAACCGCTTGCCGGAGCTGATTGGACAATTGGCGCAGCAATTGTCGCAATTGATGGTGCTGTCGGGTTGATCGGCTCCAGCTCAGCGGACGCAGTGCGAGCCGGCTCGCTTGGCACCGGTATGGGGCCTGGAGGCGAGCTTGGCGCAGGGGTTGGCTGAGGGGTTGGTGCTGGCACTGTTGCCGCCGCAAGCGCGGGAGCCGGTGTGTCCGAAACAGAAGGCGCAAGCGCCGTGTTGGCGGCAAGTGCAGGAGAAGGGGTTGGCGCAGGATCGGGAGGAATGACCCCCATCGTGCTGCCAGCACCGGTTCTGTCTGGTCTGCGCCGTCTATTGTCGGTCGCTGCCTGCCCCAGAGGCGCCCCCCGAGGGGCAAGCCGCGCATCAACGCCAGCGACCGGCGCGGCATTGGCATATTGCGCGATGCGCGGATTATCGCGGCCAATGTCTGCCGCTTTGGGGAAGATGCCAAGGTTGGCTGCTGCTGCCTGCTGCGCCTTTGTCAGGCGCGGCATATAGGCGAGATACGGCGCCATGCGCGCAGCCAGATCGCGCGGCATCACTGCATCGGCAATCGCATTTGCCTCGCCCGTTTCTCCAAGGATCGCTAGCCCGAAAGCGCGCGCACGAAAGGCCGCAAAATCGCGCTGTGCAACCAAGGGCTGGAGGGTAATCTCGAAATCTTCCTTGTTCCCGGCAATCGCATGGCTGATCGCAAGCCGCCGCTTCACGTCAGAGCCCGCCCCGCGTTGCAAGGCAATCTTGTAGCTCTCTTGCGCCTGCGCATTGTTGCCAACCAGATCGTAGGCCAGCCCGCGCTCGGCAGAAACCGCGATTGAGGATGCGCCGGCCGCTTCTGCTTCTGAGAACAATCGCAAGGCTTCGATCGGACGGTCAGATCGCAGAAAAACCGCCGCCATTCCCATCTTTACCAAGGCATTGTCAGGGGCAATGTCTTGCGCCCGCCCGAAAAAGCCAAGCGCTGCGTCAAGGTCGCCTAGCTCTAGCGATGCCTTGCCAGCATCGGTTAAAGCGGAAAGATTGCGCGAATTGGCGGCCAAACGCCGAAGCGCAGAATTGAGCCTTTGCACCTCTTGCGAGGGAAGCGGTTGCACCACTTCGCGCGCCAACGCCTTATCGCCCGATTGCGCAAAGGCAGGCGCGCCAAGCGCTGTGCAGGCAATCGCAGATGCCAGATAGAGTTGGCGATAGGCAGGTTTTTTCATCGTCGCTGGGCTTTGAACCAAGTGAACAAAAAGCGCTAGCGCAATATGCCTGAATGCGCGGCGAACGGGCCGCCAGCGCAGTCAGGCAGAAAAATGTAAAACCCTATTGGTTGTTCTGGCGCCCGAGAAAACGCGGGATGCTGAGCGAGGAACTGTCGTCACCATCCTCATCATCTTCGTCATCACCGTCTGACGCCTTGTCGTCCGATCCGCGCGAGAGATTGGCCATGCGTTCGAACAAGGTGCTGCCAGAGCCGCCGCTTGGGCCGCCTCCGCCTGAACCACCACCGCCAGAGCCGCCACCACTCGATCCTTCTGGATCGGCTGCGATTTCTTCCTTGTTGGTTGTAACACCGCCAAGAAGTCCGCGGCGGCGACCGCTAATCTTGGGCTGCACAGGCTGATCGTCTTCAACCAATTTGTCCGCTTCATCGAGGAGACCATCCGCCTCTGGCTCTTCTACCACAGCTTCGGTCAGATCAAGCGCGTCATCTTCAGCCGCTTCTGACGCCTCTTCCTCTACACCGGCTTCGCTGAGATCGAGCGCGGGTTCAGCAACTTCGCCTGCCTCATCCTCATCTGCGTCGCCTTCGTCATCACCATCCTGGCGCAATCCAGCGAGCGGATCGACAATACCATCGACATCATCGCCGTCATCATCTTCCAACTCGCCATCGCCTGCCTGCATACCGCTCAAATCGAAGGGCGCGCTGTCTTCTGCGCCTTCATCTGAAGCCTCGCCAGCATCATCTTCAATCGCAGATGCCGGATCACCCAGCTCCAAAGGTTCCACGTCTTCTTCAACGGAAGTCTCTTCTGACAGAGCAATCACAGGACGTTTGGGCGCACGGCTGCTCGACAAGGATACAGGCGTGCTGTCACTGCCAACTATGCCTTCAGAGCCCGGCTCTATGCCGGTTGCGACGACCGAAACGCGGATCGACCCATCGAGATCGGGATTGAACGCGCTGCCCCAAATGATGTTTGCATCATCATCAACCAATTCGCGGATGTGATTGGCTGCCTCGTCCACTTCGAGCAGCTTCATATCTTCGCCGCCAATGATCGAGATGATAACACCCTTGGCACCTTGCATGCTGACGCCATCAAGCAGCGGATTAGCGATGGCGCGTTCAGCTGCGTCAAGCGCGCGGCTTTCGCCTTCTGCTTGGCCGGTGCCCATCATCGCTTTGCCCATCTCGCTCATCACGGAGCGCACATCGGCAAAGTCGAGGTTGATAAGGCCGGGCATGACCATCAGATCGGTGATCGAGCGCACGCCTTGCTGCAAAACTTCATCGGCAAGCTGGAACGCTTCTTTGAATGTGGTTTCCGGCTTAGCGACCAAAAACAAGTTCTGGTTGGGAATGACGATCAGCGTGTCGACATGCTGCTGAAGCTCGTCAATGCCCGCCTCAGCTGCGCGCATCCGGCGGGTGCCTTCGAAAAGGAACGGCTTGGTCACAACGCCAACGGTCAAAACACCCTTCGCCCGTGCCGCCTCTGCGATCACAGGGGCTGCGCCAGTGCCCGTACCGCCGCCCATGCCGGCTGCGATAAAGACCATATTCACACCTTCGAGCGCGTCTTCGATTTCCTTGACCGTTTCTTCAGCGGCCGCTTTGCCAACTTCGGGCCGAGCGCCTGCGCCCAAGCCGCCAGTGATATCCGGGCCAAGTTGAATGCGCTTTTCCGCCAGCGAGTTCGTCAATGCCTGCGCATCGGTGTTCGCTGCGATAAAATCGACGCCTTCGATCTCTGACTCGATCATATTGGCGATCGCATTGCCGCCAGCGCCACCGATCCCGATCACGGTAATCTTGGGGCGCAGCTCGTCCATCGAGGCAGGTCCGATATTGATGCTCATTTCTGTTTCCTCCGGCACGGGTGCAATTCGCATAATCCCGTTAGGGTTAATTGTGCCACAAAGGGCATGTCTCGTAGATAGGGTGCTAACCCTTATCCACAGTGGCTATGGTCTGTTTTGCAAGCCGTTTCAGGATGATCGGGCCTGACACTAGAAATATTCCTTAAGCGCTCTGAACAGCTGGCTGACTTTTTGCGAGCTGCTGTAATGCGCTGTAGTGGTGTAGCGGGGGCCAAGCGCGCGAATATCAATCGGGTCGTCACTGGCGTAAAGGCACAGCCCGGCAAGGGTCGCAAAACCAGCGGTTGCATGCGCTTCGGGTAATCCTTTGAGTGAAGGCGGCCGTCCTAAACGAACCGGCATCGCCAAGGCCCCTTGGGCAAATTCTGCAAATCCCGCAAGCTCGGCCCCGCCGCCGGTGAGCACCACTTGTCCGCCGGTTGCACCGCTAAAGCCCATGCCTTTGAGTGCACGGCCAATCTCATCGGTAAGGCTGGAGACTTGCTGGGTGACGACAGAAACCAGCTCAGCACGCGCGATCCGGTTTTTCTCATCAGCGCCGCGTGCAACGGCACCCTGCCCTGCCTCGTCATTGGGACCGTTGACCGGTATCATCTCTCGGTGATCGCTGGGCGAGGCGATAGCGGAGCCGGAAACACATTTGAGCCGCTCTGCCTGAAAGCGCCGCACGCCAAAGGTGCTGGCAATCGCATCTGTAATATCGTTCGAGCCCATTGGCACGGCAACCAGACCGACCAGCATTCCGCCGGTGTAGACCGCAATATTAGTGAGATCGCCGCCGACCTCGACAAGCGCAACGCCCAAATCGCGCTCTTCCTGACTAAGGCACGCATGGCCAGTTGCAAGCGGTGTTGCCACCACCGCCTCCACATCGAGATGGGCGTTTTGCACCGCTTCGGTCAGATTGCGGATCGGAGCGCCATCGGCCAGCATCACATGGACATCAACGCCCAATCGTTCGGCATGCAGCCCCTTGGGATTGGCCACGCCATGCGCACCATCGAGAGTGTAATGCGCTGGCTGAGCGTGGAGCACCATGCGCCCGTCGGGCTGGATGGTCTGGCGCGCAGAGACCAGCAATTGTTCGATATCCTCTTCCTCGATCCGGCGCCCGCCAATCTCGATCTCAACCTTTGAAACCTGACTGCGCAGCCCCGCGCCCGCGCATCCAACCCAAACGCTTTGGACGCTGGCCCCGGCATTCTTCTCCGCCCGCTCAACCGCGTCACGGATTGCATAGGTCGCCGCTGACATATCGGTGATATAGCCGCGCTTGATCCCTTGGCTGGCGCGGTGGCCCGAGCCGAGAATTTGCAGCTCGCCGCTTTCGGTAATCCCCATCACCATTGCCGAGACCCGGAAGGATCCCGGATTGACTGCGGCGATGATCTTGCTGATCCGGTCGGCCGGTTTGCCGCTCGCCATTAGCTGCCCCCGCCTGAATTGAGCACTTGGTCCGCGCGCCCTGGAATGCGCATGTACACGCGCGGCGGCGCGCGCATATCAAAGGTCGCGACCTTGCCGCCAATCAGCCGGTTTTGCCCGTCCATCCGCGCGAAAGCGACGAGCGCCTTGGCCGCCTCATCCTCGCCTTGGGGCAGCGCCAACACTTGGCCCGTGCGAAACGAAAGGTTCCAACGCCTATTGCCAACCCACTCGGCCTCTTTGACCTGAACTTGAAGCGCAGGCGCTGCTGCCATCAACCGGTCAAGCCCGCCCACAACGCGCGACGCGCCCGGGCCAGAGATCATCAACTCTTCGCTGGCCGCCTCTTTGGAGATTGGCTCCAGCTCAACGCCTTGCTGGTCGATCAGCACCAGCCGATCTGGCTTTTTGAGCACAGCATGCGGCTCGCGCTCGACCACATCAATCGCAATCGTTTGCGGCAATTGGATCGAAACCCGCGCATCCTTGACCCATGATAGGGCAAGCAGCCGCTCGCGAATATCTTCCAAATCAACCAGCGGCATGGGGGTGGCTGCATTGCGCTCTTTCCACACCGTGTCGTAAATCGTCTGATCGTCCATCCGGTTGACGCCGCTGATGCGCACGCGGCGCACTTCGAAACCGGCGTCAGAGGCGACTTCGGCAACCTGCGCCTTGGCCATGGCGGGAAAGCCGGCAAGGCTAGCAACGAACCATGCAAGCGCCACCGCGCCGCCCAAAATGATCGCAAGGAAAATGCGGTGAAGCTGTTCTTCGGTAAAAGGCAGCAGCGCCATTGCGCCATCGACAAAGCCGCTGGTCTTCGCCTTGGCGCGCCGCGCCGTTGTTGCGCGCTTGTTCGCTTTCGCAGTCCGGCGAACGCCTTTTCCCCCGCGCTTAATCTGCGCCATGACCGGTTCCTTTCTTCACGCGATTGAGCGCATCAGCAACGATCGTTTCAACCAAAGTTGCATAATCCATGCCCGCATGCGCTGCTTGTTCAGGCACAAGGCTGAGCGGCGTCATACCTGGCTGAGTATTGGTTTCGAGCACGAAGAGACCGGCCTCGCCCCTCTCATCATCCCAGCGATAATCGGTGCGGCTTGTGCCTTCGCAACCAAGGATCTGGTGCGCGCGAATGGCGTATTCTTCACACAAGGCCGCGATTTCGGGCGGGATCAGCGCGGGGCAGACATGCTCGGTCTTCCCATCAGTGTATTTGTTCTCGTAATCGTAAAAGCCCGACTTCACGATCAGTTCGGTCACTCCCAAAGCCTTTGGGCCATCAGCGCTGTCGATCACAGCGGTGGTCAGCTCGCGCCCGCGAATAAAGGGTTCGGCCAAAAGTTCGGCAAATTCCTGCCAAGGGCCCGCGCTGTCGCGCGCAATCGGATTGCCGTAATTGCTTTCATCCGTGACAATCGCAACGCCAACCGATGAACCCTCATTGACGGGTTTGAGCACATAGGGGCGCGGCAATGGATCCCCCTCGTATAGCTCTTCGCGTGTCACAATCCGCCCGCCCGGCATGGGAATGCCATTGGGTACAAGCGCTTGTTTCGTCAGCTCTTTGTCAATCGCGATAACAGAGGTCGCAAGGCCCGAATGCGTATAGGGAACACCCATCAGATCGAGCATCCCTTGCACCGTGCCATCTTCGCCCGGCACGCCGTGGAGCGCGTTGAAGACAACATCGGGCGCGGCCTCAGCAATGCGGACCGCAACTTGGCGATCCATGTCGATCCGCGTGACCTTATGCCCCCGGCTCTCAAGCGCATCGGCGACGCCATTGCCGCTCATCAGGCTAACCTCGCGCTCATTCGCCCAACCGCCCATCAGAACAGCGATGTGTATATTGGCTGGCAGCAGGCTCATTTGCGCCCCACCCGCTGGATTTCCCATTCCAGCTCAATCCCTGAGTTTTCCATCACGCGGCGGCGCACTTCCTCGCCCAATTCTTCAATATCCGCGCTCGTCGCATTGCCCGTATTGATCATGAAATTCGTATGTTTCTCACTCACTTGCGCGCCGCCAATGGTAAGCCCGCGGCAGCCCGCCGCATCGACCAATTGCCACGCTTTCTCTCCGTCAGGATTCTTGAAAGTCGACCCACCGGTTTTGCTGCGAAGCGGTTGGGATTCTTCGCGGCTTTGTGCGATCCGATCCATTTCTGCTTGGATCGCTGCGGGATCGCCTTCGCGGCCCTGAAAGAGGGCAGAGACAACCACGGCCCCTTCGGGCAATTGCGAGTGGCGATAGCTATATCCCAGCTTTTCGCAGCTCATCGTGACCAGCTCCCCGCTCCTCAA